>JADYZI010000023.1 GCA_020853255.1 Acidobacteriota bacterium | reverse complement strand
GAAAGTCGAGCGAAAAGATGTTCACGTTGTCATCGACAAAGAACATCAGAATTTTTGATCCCAACAGCCCGCCGAGCAGCGTCCAAAGCCCGAGATCATATATCCGCTCGCGCGGCAGCCCGTCCTTCGCCGCCAGCCGCGAAGCGACGAACAGCGCAAGCAGCATTCCGACCGCCAGCCACAGGCCATAGCTGGTCACGGGAAAACTGCCGATTCGGAAAAGTTCTGGGTACATTCAGGTCAGCACCACCTCGCATTAGCGGGTGGGTTCTTCTCGCAAACGGTCAAACTACTTGCTCTCCGGCACACTCCCTACCGGTCGTGTTTCTGCCTTACGCTTGGACAGTATTATATCGAGGATCATCAGGCCCGCACCGGTGACAATCGCCATATCCGCCACGTTAAACGTCGGATAATGCCATGAGCCGAACTGGACGTCGATAAAGTCAACAACAAATCCGAGCCGCAGGCGGTCTGTCACGTTGCCCGCAATACCCGCGAGGAGCAACGCGAGAGAACCCAAAATGCGGTCATCCGTGCGCGGCGTCCGCCAGAAGAAATACAAGACCAGGACGCCGGCAAATATCGCAATTATCGACAACCCCCACCGGCCTGTGCTTCCGTGGTCGTCCAGCATTGAAAATGCAACGCCTGTGTTCTGGGCATAGGCAAAATTCAGGAACCCCGAAATGACGTTCATTTCATCGCCAAACCGGAGCCGCCTTACCGCCCAGGCTTTGCTTGCCTGGTCCACCATAAAAACCCCGCCGGCAATGACGAGGTAGGCTAGTTTCCAAATGATATCGCGCTTATTCACTGCGTTTTTGCGGCAGCGGCCGGCTGCTGTTTTCTTTCGGCGTAGTACGATTTATTGACGATCTCCCACTCACCGTTTATTTTCAACAGCGTCATATAGTCAACAAATTTCACCGCCGGATAATCCAAAACGATCCTTGCAACTGCTGCATCGCCCGTAATATCGATGGCCTCGATCCGCCGGCCGTTCTTTCTTTTCTCTTCATCCGCCGCGGGCTTGCCGGTAAAGGCACGCTCAATAAGCGAATCGAACGGTTCGATCGCATATTTCCCGTCGCGTATCCAGATCATGTTCCCCTCGGTGTGGAACGCCTTCCGCGCATATTCAGGATCGCCGGTCGCATGTGCTTTGATGTAATTATCGAGCGGAACGCGCACTGCGTCTTTTTCAGAGGTTTGAGCAAAACCGCCGATCACGAAAACCAGGACAGTCACGAACAATAGGGTTGATTTTTTCATAGTCATCCTTCTACGTTTGACGATTCAATCTTGTTCGTCCCCAGCGGCGGCAACCGCTTCGGCCAATTCGATGAACTTGTCGCGAACCGATGCATCCAGCTTTTCGGCATACGTTTTATCAAGGTGTTTGACCTTGATCAATTCCTGCACATCGGCAAGGTCTTTTAATCTATGCGGCGCTGTCAGGCCCGACGCAAGTTTGAGTTCGATAAGCTTTTCGAGCGAGATCGTCTTGATACCGTCTATCACGACCGCAAACTCTTTTGGGTCAGGAAAGACGACCGGTTTCGGCTTGCCGTCTCCGGGATATTCGCCGGTTGTAATGATCTCAAGGGGTATATTTTCCGACGTGCGGTATTTTTTGCGCGCACCTTCGAAGGCTGGTCGATATCCGCGGCCGACGAGCAATTCGCGAAACCTCTCTAATCCTTCAGCCGTCAATAAGAGATCAATATCTTCAGTAAACCGCCTGTATCCATGACGATTTAGAGCCATTGCACCGATCGCCAGATAATCGATCATTTCGCGATCAAGATCCGCCGCGATATTCCGCAATGCACTATTTAGCATCCCTTTCCCTCTAAAGAGCTTGACGCCTTCGTTATAGGTTGCGTCGGGCGAGGCCAGCACTGATTGAAAATCAACAGCCATCTGAATTATTCCACATATGGAAAGATCGCCTTCGGGGCCTTATACCTTCTCCACCAATCTACATAACAAACATCGGTGCAGCCGATGGCATATTTTACGACCCGCCATTTGCCGGCTGACTTTCGAAGCAACGCAAAGAAATTATTGTCAAAGGCACCGGCTTCCTTTGCTTCTTGAAATACGGTCCCGCTGTAATCGGGAGGGCCGCCGGACTGCGCCTGAGGCGTTCCGCTGACAAATGCCCATGTGCCCAGCACATTAAAGTTATCCGCCGCAAAAACGATCTTTTGTTTTAGCTGTCTCTCAACCGGAATACGCAATGAATCAAGTATTGCCTTGCGCTCGGCTGAGCCTTTTTCCGGTGTGTACACCGATTGGGCAACGGCGGCAAACGACAACGCCGTCATAAATGCGAAAAGGGCCGTAAGTTTCTTAAACATATAAATTTGAACTTCGCTCTGTCCCGAAAAGACTTTTGACAATAGCCCGGCGATCCGTCGCTGGGGCAAGATCGATTATCGCGCCGTGGAACCGTTTAGGCAGCGGCCGCCGTTTCGATCTCGGTCAACGCAACGATACACCTTTCACACACGGTCGGATAGCTTTCAAATTCTCCGACACGGGTCGAATAGTTCCAGCAGCGTTCGCATTTTTGGCCGTCGGCTTTTTGGATCTCGACCTTCATAGCACCGCCTTCGTGTACCTCGACCTGCGAGACGATGAAGATATAGCGTAGCTGGTCGAAATAGTCGAGTAGAAACCGCGTCGTTCCGGCATCGGCGGTCAGGACGACTTTCGCCTCGAGCGACGAACCGATCTGTTTTGCGATACGGGCTTCTTCGAGAGCTTTCAGAACTTCGTCGCGTATGGCGAAGATGCGTTCCCATTCACTCAACAAAGCATCGGCCTCTTGCCGATTAGTCGCCGACACTTCTTGCGGAAACTCCGCCACGTGTACCGAAGCGACCGACTGGCCCGGAATATTTTCCCATGCCTCATCCGCCGTGAACGCGAGAAGCGGTGCCAGCAGTCGGCAAAGAGTATCCGTTATCTGATAAAGGGCCGTCTGTGCCGAACGCCTTTCCTTTGATCGTGGCGCGTAAATATAAAGCCGGTCCTTGATAATGTCAAAATACCGGGCCGAAAGCGTTACCGTGCAGAAGTGGTAGAGAGCTCCGTACGCTGCCTGAAAATCATAGTTCCGGTAACCTTCAACGACTTTCTCGGCTACCTCGGCGAGGCTTGCCAACGCCCAACGGTCAATCGGCAGAAGCTCATTCTCAGCGACCGCATCTGTTTCGTTGTTGTAACCATCCAGATTGCCAAGCGCATACCGCAGCGTATTGCGAAACTTGCGGTAAGAATCGACGACCCGGAGGAGGATCTCGTCAGAACACCGAACATCCTCAGTATAATCGACGGCCGCCGCCCACAGCCTAAGTATTTCCGCGCCCGACTTGTCGATGATCTCCTGCGGAGCGGTCACGTTGCCTAAGCTCTTTGATTGCTTTTTTCCCTCGCCGTCAACGACCCAGCCGTGTGTGACTATCTGTTTGTACGGTGCCGTGTCGTGTGCCGCGATGCCGCAGCTCAAAGACGAATTGAACCAGCCGCGATACTGATCGCCGCCTTCGAGATAAACGTCCGCCGGAAACCGCAGCGTGTCGCCGCGTGTTTCGAGCACGGCAACGCAGCTTGAGCCTGAATCGAACCAAACGTCCAAAATGTCAGTCTCTTTTCTAAAGTCGGTACTCTCACACTTCGGACATTGAAAGCCTTCGGGCAGCAGTTCGCTTTCGGGCCGTGCGTACCAGGCATCGGCTGTTTCCTTCGCGAAAATGTCAGCAACATGATCGATCACCTTCGGATCGGCGATCGTTTCATCGCATGCCTGGCAATAAAATACCGGTATCGGCACGCCCCACGAACGCTGCCGCGATACGCACCAATCCGGCCGGTTCTTGAACATATTCGCCATCCGGCCCTGGCCCCACGACGGATGCCATTTGACTTTTTCGATCTCGCGCAGAGCTGCCAGCCGAAGCGCCACCGACGATCCGGTTTCGCCCTTACTTCGTGCGGGCTTCTGCACTTCGTCCATAGAGATGAACCATTGGGGCGTCGCACGAAAAACGACAGGGTTCTTGCAACGCCAGCAATGCGGATAGCGGTGCTCGTAGCGTTCGGTGTAAACAAGCATACCGATCTCGCGAAGATATTCGGTTATCTTCGGGTTTGCGGCAAAGATATCTTCGCCGGCCCAGTGTTCGACCTCGGATGTGAACCGTCCGGCCGAATCGACCGGGTTGTAGATCTCAAGGCCGTATTCTTTCGCAATATGAAAGTCGTCGCCGCCGTGTCCGGGAGCCGTGTGCACCGCGCCTGTGCCCGATTTGGCGGACGCCTTGTTCTCAAACCGCACATCCAGCTCGACCTCTGCATCGGCCTCGCCGAGGGTTACATGCAAACCGTTCATTATCAGCGACGTTCGGTCAAGCCAAGCGTGCTTTGCTTCCATTCGGTCAAGCTTCTTACCCTTGAACCGCGCGATCTCTTCATACTCAGCAAATCCGCATTTTTCGGAAAACGCTTTTGCCAATTCAGATGCAACGATGAATACCTCGGCATCTGAAACCTCGATCGCCGAATAATCAAAATCAGGATGCACCGCAATGCCCATGTTTGCCGGAAGCGTCCATGGCGTTGTTGTCCAGATGACGACGAATACATTCTTTCCCGCCAATGCCGGATCGATCTCGGCCGGATCGGTCTTCATCGGGAATTTTACATAGACCGAAGGCGAAACATGTTCTCGATATTCAACCTCGGCCTCGGCCAGCGCCGTCCGGTCGTGTGTGCACCAATAGACGGGCCGCAGGCCTTTATAGACATAGCCGCGTTCTAGAAAGCGTCCGAACAGCCTTGCCGTTGACGATTCATATTCGGGCGACATCGTCAGATACGGATTCTGCCATTCGCCAAGAATGCCGAGCCGCTGAAAATCGCGCGTCTGATTGTTCATCGCCGTCGAAGCGTGTTCGCGGCAGATGCGACGGAAGCTCGCGACCGGAATATCGGCCTTGTTCTTGCCTTTTTCAGCCAGCTTTTTCTCGACTATCGTCTCGATCGGCAGCCCGTGACAGTCGTAGCCCGGCACGTACGGAGCGTCGTAACCCATCATCGAACGCGACTTGACGACAAAATCTTTCAGGATCTTGTTCAACGCCGTACCAATGTGAATATCCGCATTCGCATAAGGCGGGCCATCATGGAGAATAAATTTCTCGTGCCCATTCCGGGCTTCGGCGATCTTCTCATACAGGCCTGCTTCCTGCCACTTTTTCAATCGCGCAGGCTCGCTTTGGCCCAGATTGGCCTTCTGCGCAAAATTCGTCTTTGGCAGATTAACGGTTTTCTTCAAGTCTAAAGGTTCTGTCATCTCGTATAAAATCAAAAAGCCCCAAGCCGTTCGTTAGCTTGGGACTCATGTCGCAGCAAATTCTCGCCACCGCTCAACAAAGGTTGAACGTCGTCCCTATTTTGTCGCTTATAATGGGCGATGGCCTCCGCATAACGTGCCTAAATTCTATCACAATTCTAGATCTGATTCGTTATTCAACTTCCAACCGTTTCGCGGCGACGCAATGGCACTTTGCTAACCAGCGGAAACTTCGATGGATGCTCTATAGATTCTATTGCCAGATCAATATCGAGCGAGGGCCAATAAAGGTGATCCGGACCAGGTCGTTCAACATTGCATATATCGACAACCGAAGCATCACGAAACCAGGGAAAATGGTCAAAATCAACAAAGCGCTCTTCCACACCTAACAGCAGCCAAAACCCGTGCCTGTTTATATTTGCAACTTCAACTTCCAAAATGGTCCCTCCAGGCTTCTCTGATCTTTTCTTCGTTCGTTCTGACGATCTGTTCTACTGACCTCAACTGGCGATCGTTCAATCCATGTCTTGTAGCAAGTTCGATCATCGGTTCGATCCAAAACTTGACCTCGCCGTCCGGCGAGGTTACGTGAATATGTATTCGCGGCTCCTCACGCGAGAAGAAATAGAAACGATACGGGCCGCTGCGAAATATGGTCGGACTCACTCGGTGATATTATACACTAGACAAGTGAGATACTATCCGAGCGCTTGAAATTCGTTTTCGTCCGCAAAGCTATCACGATACATTCCGTTTCAACAGAAACCGCTGCGCAAGTATCGTCACTATTATCAGGCTGAATCCGAGAAAGGCTATCACGAACGGGAAGAAGAACGAATTCTGAAAAACCTGGTAGGCAAGATGGCCCAGGTAAATATGAACTCCAACGGCCCCAAACACGAGGAACACGGTTCGCCGTAGTTTGATCGAAACTGCGATCAGGGCAATATTGATCGCCACGTATCCGGCGCGTTTCAGTTCCGAGTCGCCGTCCATCATTGTCAACCCGCCCCAGAACGCCATTAAGCCGAAAAGGTAACACCAGAACGCGAAATCTTCCGACTTGTTTTTCACATTTTTGGAAAAGAGCCGTTCAAGGGTGAAACCTACAAGCAATGTCACCGCCCCAACAATAACACTTATCCATTCACGAGTATCTCCTTCCATCCTCGCGTCACCAAGCAGCAGTGCCGCGAGGTCCATTGACATGAACCAGAACGAAAAACCGATGGGAGCGGTCAGAAAGCCAAATCGAACAAACCAAAGAGCGGCCGCCGCAACCGCAATTGTTGCGAGTTCCATAACGATCCACGAACCGTGGATCTTTGGATAATAGTTTGAGTAAGTTCCAGGATCGTTTGACGGCCAGAATCCCGCGATGTCCTGGATCGAGTAAACGATCAGCGGAACAAGACATACAGCCACGGTGATCAACAAACCGCCCCCGATAACATAGCCTTTTGTTCGGACCCACCATCCAAAGCTTGCCGCAAACAATGCGTAAACCAAAGCCGTTGTCAGTACGCCGCTCGAGCCGAGGGATTCCCACTTGTCACCAAGGAACCATGCGGAGGCCGATATCATCAACATCGCGCCCAAATAATAGGCGACTGTGACAAGGTTGAGCCCCTTGGCCTGCTCCACCGGCGGGGCGGGCGGTTCGCTTGGATTTGTCTCAAATCGGTTATCGAACCCCCATCTAATTAAGCGCTCGGCGTCATCCGGAGTGATGACACCTTCGGCAGCGGCTCGCTCGATATCGTCCGGGCCAAGTCGGAATTCGGTGTACGGGTTTTGGTTATCCATAACGGTCATTCCTCTTCGACCGTGCAGAGAAACGGATATTCTCTGGCCTTTGCAAGGTTCATGGCCTTTTCTGCCTTCATATTTGCGATCTCATAAGGATAGATGCCGGCGACGCCGACCCCTTTGTTGTGAACACTGAGCATAACGGCAACCGCCTCTGCGCTGTCCCGCATGAATACGTATTCCAAGACCCAAACGACGAACTCCATAGTCGTGAAATCGTCGTTATGCAGGAGCACCTTGAACAGCTTCGGCTTTTCAAGCTTTGCCTTGCTTTCGGTCAGTACATCAATATTGTTGTCCGGAAATTCGGGCATGGAATTCTCAGTTTTGTTAGGAAATAAAAGTTACCACACATCCAGCGGTTTCGGGCGGCGAAATGGATGATCCGGCAATTTCAGTTTTGACCTTTTAGTTTTTCGTCTGTGCGAATAGATGATCCGGACAAACTGATAAGTGAAAGCGGAAAACTGATAACGTAATTGTCTCGCCTATATAGATTTGACCTCAAAATATGTCTTGATCGCTTTATATTTGCCGGCGTTGTTCAAAATATCAAACGCCTCGGCGAAGTTGTCTAATCCATTAACCTTGTGCGTCAGCATCCGGCCGAGCCAGCCCGGATACATCGCTTCGCAAAGGACGAGGTCTTTTACACCCAGTTCAAAATGTTCGCGGTTGGCGTTCACCGTGCCGACCATTGCCCGGTTGCCGAGAACGAACATCTGATTAATCTTATCCGACGGCACTTGGTCGGTCTTGCGGTCACCGCCGGTAACTGATGCGAGAATGAGGATGCCGTTTTCGTTAAGCGATTGCATTGCGTCGAAAATTATCGGCGAATAGCCCGTGCATTCGAATACAAGGTCGTATTGACCATATTTTTCGATACTCTGCGTCACGGAGGTTTCCGCCGTCGAATCATAGGTCGCTCCGATTGCCCCGCAAAGCTCTGCATTTAAATAGCCTTCGGGCCGATCAAGCCCAAAACCGTGGACGATATACCCACGCATTCGCAACGCCATTACTGCGAGAAGGCCTACGCTGCCGACGCCCAAAACGGCCGCCGTTTTCGGGTGCCAGATCTTCAAACGCTCCTGAATATCGCTCGCCTGTTTGAGGCCCTTTTCGACGATCGATAGCGGTTCGAGCAGAACCCCGATATCCGCGATCGCCGAAGGGATCTGCACCAGAAAATCAGCGTTCTCAACATAGTATTCGGCCAGAAACCCATGAAGGCGAGAGATGCCGCGTTCGTAATAGTTGTTGTCGGTCGTAAAATCCTGCTCACCGATCTTATCGTAAACGCTTGTGCCGTGGGGTCGCCGCACCGTAGCTACAACGTAATTACCTGGCTCAAATTCGGTGACGTTTTCGCCCACCTCGACCACGCGTCCCAAGTTCTCATGCCCAAGCACCAGATAGTCGTAACCCTTCGGAGCAAGACCGTATTCACCGTTGTTTATCTCGCGGTCCGTTCCACACGCACCTACCCGAACCACCTCAACCATCACGCCGCGGCCGCGGCCAACGTCACCCGGCCTCGGCTTGTCCATTTCGATCAAATGCACGCTGTTCGGTTGTTTTGGGATAACTGCTACCGCTTTCATCTGTCTCTCTCTGAATATTCCGCTGTTTGTTTTAGGATTTTTGCGATCAAGCCCGTCCACCCGGTTTGGTGGTTCGCACCTAGCCCACGGCCGGTCTCTCCATCAAAATACTCGAAAAAGAACAAATTATCGCGCCAGTTTCGGCCGTTTTGAAATACATCGGTTTCGCCAAACATGGGCCGTGTGCCGCTCTGATCGCGAAGAAAAAGACCGCAAAGCCGTTTTTCAAGCCGTTGAGATATTTGCCACAGATTCAGTAACTGGCCGCTGCCGGTAGGAAACTCGATCTTGAAATCATCGCCATAGTAGTAATCAAACTTCTGGAGTGCTTCGATCAACAGATAATTGACCGGGAACCAAATGGGCCCACGCCAGTTGGAGTTTCCACCAAACATCCCGCTCCGGGATTCGGCCGGCTCATAGTCGACACGATATTCAGTGTGGTCAAATTCGAGGAAAAATGGGCAGTCCTTGTGATATCGGGACAGCGAGCGTATGCCATGATCCGACAAAAACTCGTCCTCATTCAACATCGTCTCAAGCACACGGCGGAGTCGGTCAGTATTTACAAGTGAGAGCAGGTGGCGGCCCCGGCGGGCCGGCCCCTGCATGCACGCGACACTCTCAAGCAGGTCTTTGCGATGCTCGATCAGCCATTCGGCCCGCCGCCGGAAATTGGGCAGCTGCCTTAGCGATTCTTCTTCAATGGTTTCAACCGCAAACAGGGGTATCAGGCCGACGAGAGAACGGATCTTTATCGGAAACTGGTCGCCTTCCAGATGCAGAACGTCGTAATAAAAGCCATCGCGTTCGCTCCAAAGTTCGGTCTGCTTGTTCCCAAGATTGTTCATCGCGTTTGAAATAACGACGAAATGCTCGAAGAACTTGCTGGCAACATCTTCATATGCCTTGTCCTCTCGTGCCAACTCGAGTGAAATCGCCAGCAAGTTGAGGCAGTACATTGCCATCCAGCTTGTACCATCAGACTGTTCAAGAAAGCCCCCGCCGGGCATTGGCTTGCTGCGGTCGAAGATCCCGATGTTGTCGAGGCCAAGAAAGCCTCCCTCAAAGACATTGTTGCCTTCGGTGTCCTTACGGTTGACCCACCACGTAAAATTCAGCAGAAGCTTGTGAAATACTTTCTCAAGAAAGGCCCGGTCCCCAACACCTTTTGCCTTTTTTTCGATCTGATAAACGCGAAGGGCAGCCCAGGCATGGACAGGCGGATTGACATCGTCGAACGCCCATTCATAGGCAGGTACCTGGCCGTTCGGGTGCATATACCACTCGCGAAGCAGCAGTATCAACTGTCGCTTTGCGTAAACTGGATCGATAAGCGCTATCGGGATGCAGTGAAAGGCGAGGTCCCATGCCGCGTACCATGGATACTCCCATTTGTCCGGCATCGAGATCACATCTTCGGCCGAAACGTGCTTCCAGTTGTGATTGCGGCCTGTGAGGCGTTCTTTCGGCGGCGGAGGAAACGCGGGGTCGCCCTCGAGCCATTGCTTTACCTCGTAGTGAAAGTACTGTTTCGACCACATCAGCCCGGCCAGAGATTGCCGCATTATCCTTCGGCCGTCTTCCGATAGGTTTGCCGGAATTACACCGGCGTAAAACTCTTCGGCTTCAGCAATGCGCTGATCAAAGATGGCTTCGCATGTCTTCGCAAGATCACTCTTTGCCGGCATATCGTAGTTCGTCAAGCGAAGATATATCGTCTCCGACGCACCGGGCGGGATACTGTACTGATAGCGGAGCGAAGCCTTTGACCCGGTCATCTGTGGATTTACCGCCGCCGCCTCGCCGTTGACGATATAGCGGCCAATGCCGTCTTTTGTGAAGGAGGAAGCATTAGCGACGTTGAAAAGGGCCTGTCCGTTCGTCTCATTCTCACAAAACAAAAGTTCGGGCGATCCTTCAAAATAGAGGTTGTAATTACATTGTGAGCCTTTTGCGATGCGGAGTCCGTCATCGCGCGGGCCATTTCCTGCTGACAGGATGCCCTTCTCGGCTGAACCTGTCCAGGTCCAGGTATTTCTAAACCAAACGGTAGGCAGAAGCTGAATCGCCGCCGGGTCCGGCCCGCGATTCACTACGGTCATTCGAACGCAGATATCCGTTGGGCTTGCCTTGGCATATTCGACGAACACATCAAAATACCGTTCGTCGTCGAAGATACCTGTATCAATAAGCTCGTATTCGCGCGCTGATTTATCACGGGCGGCATTCTCGCGATAGAGTTGCTCGTAGGGAAAGGCCGCGTGGGGGTATTTGTAAAGAAATTTCAGGTAGGAATGGGTCGGTGTGCTGTCGAGATAGTAATAATATTCTTTTACATCCTCACCGTGTACGCCCGTATTTCCTGAAAGTCCGAAAAACCGCTCCTTCAGGATCGAATCCTTTCCGTTCCATAGCGTTAGTCCCAAACAAAACGTCTGCAGCCGGTCACAGATGCCCGCTATTCCGTCCTCGTTCCAGCGGTAGGCCCTGAGATGCGAGTGTTCGAATGGAAAGTAGTCCCATGCGGCGCCATCCGCCGAATAATCCTCACGCACCGTCCCCCAGGCACGTTCGCTTACGTAAGGGCCCCAAAGTTTCCAGTCAACGGACCGGGCTGAAGCCTCATTCAGCCGGATATCCTCAGCACCTAGCTTTTTCATGATCGTTAAAAAGAATGGCATATGAGAGCGTAGCTAGTCCAATTATTTCGCGAAAATATAGATCATCAGCCGCACGGCAGATTCTTGTGGACAGGCTCGGCGGTTTTCTGATAGATTCATATGCGCTGTTTACTAAGTATTCAATCCAGCTCGGCTTCGCATCGTCGTGTTCTGAAACAAAACCATTATTGGCGGTTTAATACCGCCAAAGCTCTAGGATTATGAACTCGCTTTCGAATAGGCAAGGTTCCAAGACCGCGCAGCGGACAGGTGGGACGGCCCGCGGTGCGGGCGCCCAGCACGTTCGGCGGATGTCGGCGGAAAAGCTTGACGGTGTATTTGCGGCGGTCGGACAGGGCCTGCGTGACGGTATGTCGCGTGAAGCTGAAAGGCTTTTGCTCAAGACGATCGAGGGCTATACGCACCCGCCCGATATATTCGCACACCTAAAGCGGCTTCTGTCGTTCACTCTCGAAACACTTGGCCGGTACGAAGAATCGCTTGAGGTACTTCGCCCGTTTGAGGACGAAGAGATGCTGTCGCGTCTTGAGCCGGCAACTCAGATCCATGTAGCAACCCAGCTTGCCATCGGTTACAGCAATTTGTCCGATCAGCCAAAGGCGGTCACGCTGCTGAAGGAAACCCATAAGAAAGCGCAGGAAAGCGAACTTTCAAGGCTTTCCGGCCCGATATACGTTGCCTTGTCGCGCGTTTACCGCAAACTGAACGAATATCCGATCGCGCGCGATTACGCTGAGAAGTCGCTTGCCTATTTTCGCGAAGAAGGCAATTGGCTTCGTATGGCCGAGGCCTATCGCGAGGTCGCTCTCAGCTACCATCTTGGCGGCGATAGTGAAAAAGCACTCCAGTCCTTTGAGCAGGGCGTGCAGATCATTGGCGAGCGTTCGGCCCCATTCATGCTTGGGCGGCTGTACACCGACATGTCGGGTGCGTATGTTTTTTTGCGTCGACCGCACGAGGGGATCGACTGCCTCGAAAGATCGATCGAATTCTTTGATCGGACCGAACACGTCCTTAATTCTGTAATCGCTTATAACAATCTCGGCCTAAACCTAATGCTTGTAGGCAATTGGCGGCGTGCCGAGGCAATGATACAAAAGGCACTTGAGCTTGCAACTACGCACAATCACGCTCACGTTGCGGGCATTCTGGATTCACTCGGAGAATTAAAGATCCTGCGCGGGGAATTGGAAGAGGCCGAAGAACTGCTGACAAAGGCAGTAACACTCGCAAAGGAAAAGAAGAACAGCTGGTATGCGGTCCAGGCGATGCGGAACCTTGCAAGATGCCGGTTGGCTCAAGGGCGACATGAACAGGCAGCGGATGACGCACGAGGGACGATCGACCTTGCCCGTGAGATACACGACAAGCATTATGCAAATATGGCCGGCCTTGTGCTGGCGGAAGCGTACCTCTATGTCGGAACACCAGATGACTGCGAGACGCAGCTTCGTGCCGTAGAGGAGAGCGATGCGACCTCGGATTTCTTTGTGCTCGGCGGCATCCAGCACATTCGCGGCCTTGCGGCCCTCGCCGATGGCGACAACCAGCTCGCCGTCCATCATTTCAACCGAAGCCTGACGATATACGAAGCCGCCGAGGACCTTTACCACACAGCCCTGGCAAACTTTTTGATCGGCGGCAATCTCGATGTATCGCAAACACCGCGTGCGATCAGGCACTTGTCGGCTGCGGGCGAGATATTCAAGAAGCTGGATATACGGACCTACGTTGACGCCGTAGAAAAGAAGATCCGCGAGATCCGCGAGGCAAATGTGAAGCCCGCAAAAAAGGAAGAAACGACGAGGCGCCGTAATTCGGTCGTTTCCCAATTACTGACGGTGCGCCTTGCCGAAGCCACAGCTTCAAGAGAATTGTTGTTCCGTGAGCTTGTTGCTGTTCTACAGCAGGAGAGCAGAGCCCGAAAGATGATCATCGCGGACCAGGGTGAGAACAAGCGGCTGGTTCCTTTCATCACGCACGGTTACTCGCCGGACGAAAGCGCTGATATAGCGGCCCGTTATGGTTCGGCAATGCAAAAGGGTGATGAAAAGCAGTTTCTGCGAACAAAAGACCTCTCCGTTTTCCATCTCCGCGGCTCAAATGCCAAAGCTGCTTACCTCTTCATAAATCCGGCCGTAGGGGCGTGCCTGAATGACGATTCTGCATTGCAGCCGTTGCTCCGGGTCGTGGAACTCGGCATGGATGTCGTCGCCCTCCGCGAGCGGGACAAGTCGGTGCCGATCGAGCACGAGGCCGGCCCGCACACCTCTAACAGCCTGATGCCCGGGTTCATTCATTCGTCACCCGCGATGACCGCCCTGGTCGAGGAGGTTTACAAGATCCGGTCATCCGATGTGACGGTTCTTGTCACCGGTGAATCAGGAACGGGCAAAGAGTTGGTCTCGCGGGCAATACATACGATATCAAATCGTAAGGACAAGGTCTTCGTTCCTTTCAATTGCACGGCGGTCCCGAAAGAGTTGGCAGAAGGGCATCTGTTTGGTTATCGCAAAGGTGCCTTTACCGGAGCGGTAAATGATTCGCCGGGCATTATCCGGGCCGCGGACGGCGGAACTCTGTTCCTGGATGAGATCGGCGATCTGCCGCTTGACGTACAGCCTAAAATGCTCCGGTTCCTGCAGGAGGGCGAGGTGCAGCCGATCGGTGAAAAGCGCCCGATCAAGGTCGATGTCCGCGTTATCGCCGCGACAAATATGCCGCTTGAGGACAAGGTTGCCGACGGCACATTTCGCGAGGACCTCTATTACCGGCTCAACGTCATTCGCCTGCGCGTACCGCCGCTTCGCGAACGGCGTTCCGAGATACCGCCTATAGTGAATTACTACATAAATCACTATTCGGCAAGATTCGGGAAACGTGATATCATATTCACTCCGCCGACTGTGGATCTGTTGATGGTCTGCGATTGGGAAGGGAACGTCCGCCAGCTCTGCAACGAGGTCCAGCGCATCATCGCAAGGGCCGAAGATAACGAGGTCATAACGCCCGATCACCTCTCGCCGGACCTGAAACGTACGGCTCGTCCGTTGACTGCCTTTGGCGACGGCTCAAACGTTCGGCCTATTGCGTCATTCGACAGTACATTCTCATTTACCGCCGGGACACCAGCGGGCACGCTTGACGACGCGGTCAGCGAACTTGAGACCCAAATGATCAGAAGCTCGCTCACCCGTCACAACTGGAACATCTCCCGCGTCGCCAACGAACTTGGCCTCACCCGCCGGGGGCTGTATCTGAAGCTTTCAAGGTATGGAATAGAAAAAGCTGCCTGAGATTGCAGTCAGAAGACAACCGCTGGATTGAAAAGAACCCGTTCAGGAACGACTCCGCCTCGATATCCTTGGGATGAGGTAGCACAAAATCGTATCCTAGCGCCCGTTCGCGAACAAAACTACTAAGGCAATTCATATTTTGGGTGTAGAATCGAGGATTAGGCAAATCTGCTATAATCGCGTTCGGAGGCATTATGATCACTATCAAATTTTCGGATCCCGATACCGAACTCGAGGCGCTTGGCTTTCTTCTCAGCCGCTTTCCCGGTCGCGCTCTGAAAACTGGTGAGGTACTCATCCCTGACGCCGCGTTGCAAGCCTTGGCGCTTGAGGGATATCAATTCACTGTAATTGGAAAATCTACCTATGAGCAGCAAATTGCGTCGCTACGAGATACTGTTGCCTCAACAGTATAACGATGGCCGGGAGATTCCTCGCAAATTTCGCGGGCGTGCCTTAAAAGAGATAGTTGATCAATTCGGAGCGGCCAGCTTTGAACCTACGACAATCGAAGGTTACTGGCGTCACGAAGGAACTCTCTATACCGATTCACTATCAAAGATCGTCATCGACATTGACGACACAGAGGAGAATCGCGAGTGGATGCGCGCCTTCAAGGCCCGTTGGAAATTGGAGCTTGACCAACTGGACCTGTGGCTGATCAGCTACGAAATCGATGTTGATTAGTTGAAAATGTTCGGTTAGTGGAAATACGGCTAAACGCTAAGTCACAAATAATTAAATGAAGAGGTTGGTGCCGGAGGTCGGACTCGAACCGACATGGGCGTTAAGCCCGCCAGATTTTGAGTCTGGTGCGTATACCAATTTCGCCACTCCGGCGTGGAACTAAGATAATACGACGAGCGTTCGGCGCGGTCAAGATGAGTTCTGCTAACCTACACTGGGTTGAGCATTACGATCTCGACGCGGCGTTTTGCATCGTCAAGATAGGCTTCGATGTTCTCCAGCACCTTTGATTCGGTCAGTATCTCGTCGATCTCGGTCCTTTTTTGATCCAGTGAAGGCACAACAACCCCGGGATAGCGACGGCGAAAGTCCGGAACGAAAGTATCGTTGTAGTATCTGGCTTCCTCCTCGGGGCTATTGACGATAAACGATCGGAAGCGGAAATCCAGGTAGTTTTCGATCGCTATCCGCTTTGCGATCAGGCGTTCGAAATTGTCGTCTTTAACAGAATCAAAGCCTACTTCTTTCAACCGCCGCGCAAATTCCGCTGTGGAGGGAAAGATAGCCAGGATCCGCTTTATCTCGGCCGCAACCACCTCTTCTGACGGTTGGGCACGCGGTATCCGTTCGGCTTCAAGGGCAAATATCCTCTGGTTGATCAGCAGGTTCAATGCCGTGTTCAGATCGACTGCGCGAGGCGGCGACAGCGGCACGCCGGGCTGCAGGGCAAGCTGCCAACGCAGGTCCGAATAGGTTATAAGCTCGGTGCGGATGCCATCGCTGACGGTCGCTACGGTCTTGTCAACAACCTTCTGGGCATAGGCGGCGATCGATGCGGCAAGGATGAAAGAACAGACCGCAATGACGGTCTTTGCCCGCCGGACCGCAAATCTGTTGAACTTAACCCTCATAATCATATATTTGCGGTATTTCCCCGCCGCGTCAATACGGTTTCGTCAAATTGCGTTCGGATCAAAAGGACGGATCCTTGTTCCGCGAGTTTTCGCATTCAATTTTCGTCGATTTTGTGGCCGAACGTCCGGCTTTGCCGCTACGAAACATGCGAATCAAGAAACGAAACGGTCGTAGGAATAGTCAAAAACATTGACAAAACCACAAAAATCCGTTTTAATCATACATGTGGCACATCTGTGCCATTTCAACGATCCGGTCCAGCATTTCTTACCCGAGCCAACTTATTGAAAACAATTAGCCTACGGCTCTCCGCTTCCCCTAATGACCGTTCCTTCTGCCTCACAAAAACCAAGCAGGCCATATCTGCCTTTGGAGGAATCCGGCGACAATTCAACTCAGCTTAGATTCATCTCTGACCTGGGACGAAGCCTGCTTTTGACCGTGCACCCAAAAAAGGTCGCAAGCCGCGTTGCCAGCGCCATCAGGCGATCGTCCGGCGCCGAAGTATGTGCATTTGTCGCTGAACTCGAAAGTATCGGCATGGTCACGTGCGCATTTGACCGGAAGGGCGAGATCGACCCGCGTGCTTTTCCCAAAACCAATTTCGAGAAATGGCTTGCCCTCCTGCCGCCGCAGATCGGGTACAGGGAGGACAACCCTGAGGAATTTTTGATCGCGCACGCGACCCACGAACTCGAATATGTCTCGCCGCTGCTTATAAACGGCGAGATCAAGGGCACGATCGTGGTCGGATTTGCATCGAAAAAAGATTTCAGCGAAGCGAAAGGCAGCCTGATCGACGCCGCGACACAGATGGCCGCTATGAGCGTGAATCTGTCGGCACACTATGAAACGGCGATGAACGATTCGATCAATCGTGCAAAGGACGAGCATCGCCGCTTTACCGAGGCTATTCTTGATGCCTTACCCGTATCCCTATACGTCGTTGACCGCGATTACCGCATCGTCACCTGGAACCGCCATCGGGAGGTAGGCGTTCAGGGCATTCCGCGCGAGGCCGTCATTGGCCACAACGTATTCAGCGTTCTTGCGCGTTACCCGGAAGGACAGGTGCGCGATGAGTTTGAGCGGGCGTTCACCACCGGAAAGATCGAACGCATCGAACAGCAGACGATCGACGAGCAGGGCGCGACAAAGCATTGGATGGTCAGCAAGGTACCGATGATCAACGACGACAATGGCGCGGTCACGCATGTCATCACGGTCGGTGAAGATGTTACAAAACGGGTCGAAGCTATACACGCGGTTGGCCGCGCGGAAAAACTTGCGGCGGTCGGCAGGCTGGCGGCAGGCGTTGTTCACGAGATCAACAACCCGCTTGCGACGATCTCAGCGTGTGCTGAGGCTCTCGAACGGCGTGTCGACGAAGGAGCTTTCTCCAACCTGGAAGTGGAAGAAGACCTTACCGAATATCTCGGCCTGATCAAAAGCGAAGCATTTCGCTGCAAGTCCATCACAACAGGCCTTTTGGACTTCAGCCGCCATCGCAAAGGCGAGCGCCACCCGATAGATGTCGCCGACATACTTCGGTCATCCGCCAACCTTATCTCTCATCAAAAGCGCCGCGAACAAATTGAGATCAAGGTCGAGACTGCTCCTGGTGTGCCGCTCGTCAATGCGGACGCCGGCCAGATACAGCAGGCGATCATCGTACTCGGCACCAACGCGATAGACGCAATGCCTGATGGCGGCGTGCTCACTTTTCGGGTCGCTGCCGAAACAAATCGTGTGGCGATCGAGGTCGAAGATACAGGCGTTGGAATACCGGCAGAGAATCTGTCAAAGATCTTCGAACCCTTTTTCACGACCAAGGCGGTCGGCGATGGCACAGGCCTCGGGCTGGCTGTCTGCTACGGCATCATTACTGACCACGGCGGCCGCCTCGGCGTTCGTTCAAATGCAGATCGCGGCGGAACGACGTTCACGATCACCCTACCGATAACTTCCAAATAGCCTCCCTCCACGAGACCGAGCGATCTCGAACCTAGATATGGCAAAACTACTTGTAGTAGATGACGAAAAAAATCTCCGCCTGGTGGTCCAGAAAGAACTGAGCCGCCAGGGCCACGAGGTCGATACGGCCTCGGATGGCGAAGAGGCCTGGGGAGCGTTGGAATCAAAAGATTTTGACATCCTTCTTTGCGACATAAACATGCCGCGGCTCGATGGCATCGGCCTGCTGCGGCGGGTGCGTGAAAAGTCGCAAACGCCGCCGGAAGTGATAATGCTGACCGGACAGGCGACTGTCGAATCGGCCATCGAGGCAATGAAGCTCGGGGCCTACGATTACCTGACAAAGCCGTATAGGCTAAACGAACTGGCCGCGCTGGTTACGCAGGCATATGAGAAGCAGCGGCTCAAGATCGACAACCAGCGCCTTCGGGCACAGATCGAAAGATCAGCAAAGCAGATCCCGGACATAGTCGCCGAATCGCCGCAGATGAAGGAAGTGCTTAGGCTTGTGCGCCGTGTTGCCCCGTCGGACACATCCGTGCTGATCACGGGCGAATCGGGCACAGGAAAGGAGCTGATCGCCCAGGCGATCCACAAGCTGAGCCCGCGAGCAGAGAAGGCCTTTATCGATCTCAACTGCGCCGCACTTCAGGATACCTTGCTCGAATCGGAACTTTTCGGCCACGAGGCCGGTGCATTCTCCGGCGCCAGGGCGCGAAAGCTTGGGCTGTTCGAACTTGCCGACGGCGGCACGCTTTTCCTCGACGAAATAATGGAAATGCCGGCCCAACTGCAATCAAAGCTGCTGCGGGCGCTCGAGACGCGTTCATTCTTCCGCGTCGGCGGAGTAAAGAAAGTAGAGGTTGATGTAAGGCTCGTCGCGGCGACGAACCGCGACCCGGATAGAGCGGTTGGCGAAGGCGTCTTCCGTGCAGACCTGTTGTATCGCGTTAACAGCTTCGAAGTAAACATACCGCCGTTGCGCGAACGGGCCGAAGATATCGAACCGCTTGCAAAATACCTCCTTGAGAAGATCTCGGGCCTTGAGGTTCCTGAGATCACGACACAAGCGGCCGAGGCCCTGAAGAAGTTCGCCTGGACCGGAAATGTTCGCCAGCTGCGCAACTGCCTGGAACGGGCCGCGCTACTTGCGGACAACAACCGGATAACGGTCAAGGAACTCCCGCCAGAGGTCGTTTACAGGCTCGAGAAAGCAAATGTTTCCGTCAACTATACTTCGCCCGGACAGTCAGGCGTTAACTCGTTCCAGAACGTTCCTCCGACCAATCTTCGCGATTCCGAGCGTCAGCAGATCCTAACCGCCCTCGAAAAGACCGGCTGGCATCGCGGCAAGACCGCAGAGTTGCTGGGCATCTCGCCTTCAACGCTTTATCGAAGGCTGCGGGAATACGATCTCGAGGTCCGGTAGCAAGGCAAGTTCGTTTGTCAGAGGTTTCAAATATGTCTTACGCAAAACCATTGGTTATTTTCGCGGCAGTCCTTTTCCTGACGGCGGCGGGCTATTCGCAATCGACGCTTTCGGGGCGCGTTGTCCAGGTGCTTGACGGCCGAACGGTGATCATAGAAATATCGACCGGAAAACTTCTGGCCGAACTCCAATACGTTGAAGTGCCTGAGCCTGAACAGCCGCTGTACAAAACGGTCCGCGAGCATTTGGCAAAGCTTGTGCTTGACAAGGACGTGACGTTTCGGTCGGCCGGATTTGCTCCGGGCAAGACGTTTGGGCAGTTGTTCGTAAATTCGACAGACGTTGCCGTCCAGTTGCTCCGCGACGGAGCGGCGTGGCATATCAGCCCGGAAAAGAGCGGGCAGAACGCGAGTGATAGCGACGCATATGAATATCATCAGACGCAGGCACGGCTTGAGAATCGCGGTGTTTGGGGTGTAAAGGACATGAAGCCCGCCTGGGAATTCCGCGCGGAAAAGGCACTGAACGAGCGCGAAAAGCAGTTGGCGGCCGATCGCGGCACGGCAGAGGCCAAAAAGGCAAATTACAAAACGACCTCAGCTGAAAGAACTTCCACCAGGCCGGCCGGTGTTTGGTCGGACAAGAACCCATCGTTGAAGAACCCCGGCCCACTAATGCACGGGTACAACGCGGCGACAAAGACCGGCTGGCTGAGCACGTTCTGGATGGGCATAAAGGAACAGGGCGATGTGCCCGCCGACCGAAAGGTCGTGTGCGACATTACCTATCTTTACAAACAGGAAAGTGAGAAAAACCGCACCGGTAAATTCCATTTCACGGTCGTATCCGTGGCGGATGAGTGGCGTTTTCTTAAAGCCAACACGCTTTCGGTGATCGTCGATGAAAAGACGGTCGCGGTCGGCAGGCCAAAGAGGGTTACCTCTAAAGAAGACGGCATGGCAATCGAAAAACTCAGCTTTGAGATCAGCAAGGCCGCGATCGAAAAGATCGTTTATGGCGGCGAAGTGACGCTGAAGATCGGCGACTATGTGATTTTCCCTCAGGCCGGCATGCAGCTGCTTTTGTACAACATGCTTCAGGCCGCGGAATAGTATTTCAAGATCCGCTTTTCTATATGAGAAGGTCCTATCCGTACTTCATCGTGCTGGCTCTTTTCGTCCTGTCGTCTAGCGGTGTCGAGGCGCAAACCGCCCTTACGGGACGCGTGGCCAATGTACTGGACGGAAAGACATTTGTCATTCAGACCGACAACAGCGAACTGACCGTGGCGATCCAGTTCATCGATGTTCCCGAACCGGAACAACCGCTCAGCCGGATAGTTCGCGAGCACACGCAGCGGCTTATCATCGGAAAAACAGTAACCTTTGTCTCGAACGGCTTTTCACCGACCGCATTGATCGGAAAGGCCTACCTCGACGGCCTTGACCTCGGGCAGCAACTCGTGCGGGACGGGGCCGCGTGGCATGTTCCGCCGGAACGCAGCGGACAAGACGGGACAGAGGCCAGCGTTTACAGCGGCCTTGAAGCCTTGGCCAAAACAGAAAAGCGCGGCATTTGGTCGATACGCGATATGATGCCCGCCTGGGAGTTCAGATCTCTCAAAGACCGATCGCATCGAGATGCCGGCTTCATCCGGGCTGCGATCCGGACGGAAAGTTCTGATTCACGGAACTATAAACCGTTTGGGAGCAATACCGAGATGTGGACCGATGTAGGCGGCGATGCCTTTGCCCAGCGCAATCCTTCGGGGTCGAACTACTGGGGTTTTGACGCCGAAACCAAGATCAGGAACACATCGACCCCAAGCGTTGCGCAGGTACTAATCAACGAAAGCGGCCCGCTTGAGGTCGAGCTTCGCGTGATCTACTTTCAGGGCGAGATCAAACCGCGAACAACAAACACGGCATTCGTTCTGGGGGTCTCCGCTATCTCACGCGAGGGTGCATTTGCTGCTGAGAATTCGCTGACCTTTATCGCGGACGAAACTGAAATATCCATCGGCGGCCAGCGATTTTACCGCCGTGATCCTCATCGTTCGGTCGAGGAATTGATGCAATATAAGATCGGCCGCAGCGACCTTGCCAAGATCGCATCCGCAAAAAAACTTACGATCCGTGTTGGAAAATATTCCGGAACGGCGGGCCCCGCACTGCGCGAGACGATCTTGAGATTGCTCGAGGCCGTTTGAGTCGTCGGATCCAGGGCGTCACTTGCTCTTTATAACGTAGCCGACCACATACCTCCGCATCTTATCGCGGTTTGCTGCCAAATATGCCCGATGGTCCTGCGCGATCCCTTCGTCCGGCAGCGCCATCAGGACAAACGCTTCGAGCAGGCCCTCCGCATCGAGCTTTGCAAGCATTTCGATCTGTCCGTTCAGCTTCTTCGGCTTCGTTGACCTGGCCATTTCAACGACGCTTCGCAACGCTTCGACTTCTTCCTGAAGGGAGTGCCGATAGGCTGGCTCCTGAGGAAACTGCTTGGCGAATTTTTCTTTTCGCCACGTTTCACGCGTGGCTACATAACCGATCCACGCCATCGAGCCATCGTCCACAAGCGGATTGACATTAAGGGTCGATTTGGCCTTTCCATCGGCCCCGATCGTTATTTCGGGAAGGTCAATTTTCGGATGAGAAAGCGAAGTATTCGTCGCCTGGGCCCACTGGATAATGCCGCTGAGGGCAAGCCGGCTATAGGGCGCGACGATGAAAGATTCAACATAGCGGTCGCGTGCTTCGGGATATTTTTGCTGCTTCATCAGCGGCGTTGCCGAATATCGATAGGCCGTTTCCTGAAACGGGTCGATCGAGATCGCCTTTTGGTACCATTTCTCGGCCTCCGGGTAATTTTCCTTGTGCATATTGACGTCGCCCGCAAATAGTGCGGCGTAATAGCATCGCGGGTCGATCTTTAGGGCATCCTGGTAAAGCTTTATCGCTTCATCCATTTTTCCACTGCTAAAGGCTGCCTCACCCTGCCGCATAAGTCGGTTCGCGTCAGCATTGTCTGAAAAACCTGCTTCGCTTCCATCTGGCGGCAACCCCTGGACCATGCCCTTTACAAGCTGCGAATCCTCGCCAACCTGTGCGGCCCTGATAAACGCCGCTCGTGCCCTTATCCGAAGCTGTCTTCGGACGACAGCGTTGCTAGTGTTCGCGGCTTGGCCAAGAAGTGCAAAACCGAGATTTCTATGCACCGATGGGTCACTGGGCCTAAGCTCGGCCAGCTTTTCGTACAGCGGCAGGGCCTCGGTCATCTTCTGTGCGTCGAATAGGGCCTGCGCCTTTGCGGCGATCGCGGCTGAGTCGTCAGTTTGGCCGAGGGCTGGTTGAACGCTTGTCGTCAGCAGCAGGCAAGCGAGAATTGCGGTCATCGACAAATTGAAGGCCTTTCTGGTCATATTGTTACTCCTTAGAACGGGTGTGATGGGTGAATCTTGGGATGCAGTAAACCCGAATAGCGTTTGTTTTGCCGCCTAGGGTTCAATTCAAGCGAGCCTCAATACGCCGGTTTCCGGCTTGAACGAGGGCGTTCCGAAGATAATATCGGACGCACGGGAATTCGGCAAGGAATTTTATCGAAGCCAACGGCGCGGCTTATTCAAGGTGGCGGCCTTCGCGGGAGCACATCCGGGCTTCGCCATCCGCGAACGGAACAATTCAAACTGGCGACACGACAAAAAGATATCTTCGTTCAGACAGAGGCATCAATTCAGCCGTGGTTTGCAGCCCTAGGTCGGCAAGCTGGCCGCCAAATTGTTCACCGCCAAAGAAGAGGATAGGGCGGCCGCCCGACCATTTTACGAGCCTCCGCAGCCGTTCCCCAAATTTGTCCAGAGCCCTGCATGTGACAAAGCCCGTTTCGTCGGGTTCGGTCTCAGAGAACTGCTTTGCGATTACCTCTATGCGATCTGTCAAATGAAGGTAAGAAGCCGCCGTTCTCAAGAACTCGGCCTTTTTTTCCTTTGATTCGATAAGGCGTGCCCTAAGATCATCGCGGGCCAAAAGGCAAGGTATGGCCGGCAGCCCGCCGCCTGAACCGATATCGGCAAAGGCTGCTCCGGCCGGTAGATGCTTCAGAAGCGTTAGCGACTCGAGCACGTGCCGCGTTGCAAACTCCTCCGGCGGGCACGGAGCAACCAGATGCAGGCGGGGATTGTGCTCGGCGAGAATAGCGTAATAGTCCGCCATCCGTTCACGTGCCGCACCCGATAGCTCGACACTGAAGGCAGATCCGTTCGCAGTCAACGCTTTTATAAGCGCATCTCTCACTTAATACCAGTACTCCCGTCCAAAAAACCGAAAAGGACGACCTGCGATCAGTCGTCCCTTCGATCTAAGAAATGTGGTGCGGACGAGAAGAATCGAACTTCCACTCCCTTGCGGGAACAGGCTTCTGAGACCTGCGCGTCTACCAGTTCCGCCACGTCCGCATATTCGGGCGAACCTAGAGAATACTAGGTCATTAAAGGGAATTCAAGAGGGCCAATCGCGGAATCACCTTGATCACGGTTATTATATGAGGCACCGAATAGCATTTAAAAGATTTTTATATGGCCGATCGGGAAAGGGAGTCGAATCGCGGGTGATCGGGCAGGGCTCATTCAGCGTGGACACCTTTCGTTAACGAGAGGCTGTTTCGTGGTTTTCGGACTTTTTCGTGGGTTTTGTGGTGAAAGGGACGTCTTCGGCACCACGAAATGCACTGATCAAGAATGCGAAGCCCACGGATCAAGAAATTCTCCGCTGGATCCGAGCTTTTTTTGGATTGCCTTGCCTGATCGAGGCGCCTAAGGCTGGAACCGAGACCGGTAAAACTCAAGCATTACCCTGCCGGCTTGTCTTTTGCCGTTTTCTTTTCTTTACCTGCGTCAGCGATCTTGAAGATCGGGTCGCCGTTCTTATCCTTGTCTGGTACGCGATCGAGTTTTCGCTTTAACTTCTTGTCTTTAATGATCATGGCTTGTATCTCCTTGGAGTAGATCAGCAGTTATTCTATGGCGCGGCGGCGTGGACGACAACCCCGACGCCTTGGTCGGAAAGCTTTGAAGCATGAAGCGCATCGATCAGATTTGATTGATGGATATGTGCTTCCGCTTCAGCTCCCTTTTCGGCGGCGATGTAAAGGATGTCTTCAGCTTCCCGTTCATCGGCCCCAAGTGCCCGTTCCCGCATTTTCTCAACTTCTTGCAACAGCCTGGCGGCCTGTTTGGCATGCCAATGCGACTCGGTCGCGAGCTCTTCGATCGACATATCTCTTAGCAATTTTTCATTTGGGCGCATCATATCTTTTTGTTGAATCATCGCACGGGGACGTTGCCTCTGACGTACATACTTGGCCGGGCTTTTGGTTTTGGTCTCATCGGGTGTTTGGTATATTGAGTGTGTGCTTTCTGACATCGCAACAAACCTCGCCGCTGTAATGGAACGCATCCGGAATGCGGCGGTGCGGGTTGGGCGCAGCCCTGACGAAGTAAAATTGATAGCCGTTAGCAAGACGCACCCGACCAACATGCTCCGTGAGGCCATGAAAGCGGGCATCGCCTGTTTTGGTGAGAACAAGGTTCAGGAGGCCGAAGGGAAGATCGCCGAAATTGGCCGCAGTACAGCTGAGTGGCACCTGATCGGCCATCTGCAATCGAATAAGGCTCGAAAGGCGGTCCAATTGTTCGACATGATCCACTCGGTCGATTCGATCGAACTGGCAGAGCGGTTAGAACGTATTTGTATTGATGAAGGCCGCGCCGAGCTGCCGGTTCTGGTGCAGGTGGATCTGGCCGGAGAGAAAACGAAATCGGGAATTGGTGAAGATCAGCTCGGAGAGCTGTCGGCATTTTTGAAAAGCTGCGAACGGCTGAAATGGAAAGGCCTTATGGTCCTGCCGCCGTTTTATGACGATCCGGAGACGACCCGGCCGTATTTTGTGCGTCTCCGCGAGTTTCGGGACAGAATGACTGAGAATGGAGTTTTCAACGGCAAAGGCGAGCTTTCGATGGGAATGAGCCACGATTTTGAGATAGCGGTCGAAGAAGGTGCGACAATGGTTCGCGTCGGCACAGCCGTTTTTGGGGCAAGAGAATACCCGCAATGAACTTAACAGGCTTTCTGTCACTAAGTGTTTATCCCATTGTTTGGACGGTGCTGTGGGGAGCTTTTCTTGTTTTCCTTACGCTGCTGGTCCTGCGCTTGATCTTCAATTATTCGGACCCGAATCCCTTTGGCAAAGTTGGGCGGTTTGGCTTTCGGATACGCAAGATGACTGAACGGTTTGTTTATCCGGCGGCCCGAATGTTTGTGGCATTTCGCGTCGATACGCGGCTTGCTCCGCTGGTGACGATGTTCATTGCACTCGTTTTCACATATTTTGTGAGCGGAATTATCAGAGACACATTCTTTATTATCGATGGACTATCGGCCGGCGTAGCAGCTGGAAATCCGAAAGTGTTTATCGGCTTTGCGCTCTACGGTGCGTTAAGCATACTTGTTCTTCTGATCTTTATCCGATTTATCTCGTCTTGGTTCGTGTTTACGCGGAACACCTTTCTTGGTTTTGTAAGGCGCGTGACCGATCCGATAATGCTGCCGGTTCAGCGGCTTATCCCACCGGTGGGGATGTTCGATCTTTCAGGAATGATCGTGCTGATATTGATAATGTTCCTGCAATCAATCGTGCTCAATATTTTCG
>JADYZI010000022.1 GCA_020853255.1 Acidobacteriota bacterium | reverse complement strand
GTGATCCGAGAGACCGAAAGCTCAAGGCCATGCTGTGGTTTTGAAGACGGGCCGAGATGCTTCTTCGGCTCCCTCAGAGACTCGGCGAGCTTTTTGTTGGCAAGTGTCGATATCTCACTGTCTGTTTTCTTCTTATCCGATCCTTTACTGCGAGAGTTCTTAGAATTACCCAGATTCGCATATGCCGAACTAATAGGATGATCCTGGTTCGACGGTCTTTCAATCGCATTCACCTGCTCGGGTCGCGCAGTAGCGCTGACGAGTTTCGAGACTGCCCGTGAATTCACAGGTGCGGGTGAACTGTTCTCACCGCCAAGATCATATGCAAGGCCGGCTGTGCGCCTCGCGGAAATGACGGCATCGCGATCGTAGGTGATAACGCATCGGTGAGCGTTTTTTCTCAGCTCGGCGACCGGGACGAGCTCCAGGATCAAAACGAGCCCCGATCTCATCTGGAGGCTGATCGAGCTCGCGGAGCTGCCGTCCCGCGACGGCAAGAATGATTCTCCCGGATAGATAGTTATCGATCTATCCGTTTCCTTTGTCGGCGATTGAAAGACTGAGGCGAGTTTCGGATTCCCCTCGTGAATGTAGTAGATGCCGTCAGAGGCCGGAAACTCGACTATCGAGACTGCATTTTGAGCGAGCCCCAGCCGTATCACTGTCGGCTGTTTCGGATTGACCGTCACCCTGGCCTCGCCCGAGAGATACTCAGGTTCAGCCAGATTGACGATCGAGACCGGTGCCGACTGCGGAGACAGAAGTGGTTTCGCAGGGATTTCGGCGGCCGGTCGGGAAACTTGCTTTGGCGGTCGTTTCTTGACCGTTTTTGATCTAATCGGTCTCGGTTGTGCCTGGGCTGCGATCTCGGGCAAGCCGAGAAAGATAAGTGCCGGAAGAAAAGCGGCAAGAGCTAGTTTTGATACTTGAATGTTCATAAGATTGATAAGGATGTATTTCTTGTGGATGGACTACTGCCCCTGAACCGCGTTCGGCGACGGGGCCGCTGCGGCCTCCTGTTCGGCATCGTCCGCGATCAGCGTCACGGGAGAGACGGATTTGCCGTTGACCGGCTCTACCCTGAAGCGAAGGATCGTAAAGCCGGTTCGCAGATTGTTGTCGTTCCTTACAGGCGACGATGGGCTGTCCTTAAGCAGGAACTTGGCCTTGAGCTGGACGGATTCCTCGACATCCTGCCCGGCAGCTTTACGGCGGATCTTTCGAATGCCTATTGCCCGAAGCACGTACGGATCGTTCTCATCGACGGTGAGATCCTGAAGTTCCCACGACGAGTTGACGCTTTCCGCCTTCTCGGCCGCGAGCACGCCGTTCTGTTTCAGACGTGTCGCCATCGCGATCGAGAGATCGGGGTCAAGCATCCTCAGCAACTTGTTGACCTGGCTTTCGCGGTTCGCTTGTTCGACTGCGTAAAGGGCGGCAAGGAACTCCTTCACTAGATATTTCTTGTCCGTAGTGGTCGGAGTGTCGGGCGAGATACTGACCGTTTCGGTTGAGCCGTAGTCTCGATTGTTCAGTTCCACGACACGTCCTGAGGATCTATCGATCACAATGCGGTCAGCCTTTCTGAGAGACAGATAGATGTTGATCCCGACGCTGAGTGCCAGAACTATCAGGAGTACCCATACGGCCCTGAATAGTGACGATATTGTAAGTACATCTTCGGGATCGCGGCTCAAGTAGAGCTGCGTTTCTAAAGCCGCAAGAGTTTCAGTCGCAACCTCGGATGTCTTTGTACATGGTGTTTCTTCTTTCATCGTTTCTTGTGCGGACTTGGCCCCCGTCTTTCGGGATTTTCGCAAAATGGATGCCAAAGGCGAGAAGGCATTTTTTCGCTGTTCTAAAGATGTTCTTTCCTTCGTTTGGAGCAAAACCGAACCGATGGTGCGGCGGTACGTGACAGAAATGAACCAGTCAGCGTTCTCCCGGGGGAACACCGGCAAAAGTTGATCTGCCTTTTTGAGCTGGAAGGCTGCGAACTTGAGGGGAAATGATGACCGGCGCGTTGTGATCTATTGGCTGTAGTTTGCTCTGACCATTTACACGAAAGCGCGTTCCGGTACGCGGATCATAGAGCACTATGATCACCGGTGTTCCCGAAGTACTCTCTTCTTCGCGAGGTTCTCGCTCTGACGCGAATGTCCCCGTAGCTTCATCAGGAGTTGATCCATTCTTAACTCCCGGGAACTTGCCCTGATCTTCCAGCCATCGATATATCCTCCTCCCGTTCGCAACGTAGGCAATTGTCTCTTTGTAGGGAGGAACTCCTCCGGACGTCCGTCGCCCGGAAGGGTTTATAAGCTTACCCTGTGAGCGGATCGTCCTGCCCTCCAGATACGCTAGAACAGTGCCTTCGCCTGCGTTATACGCAGCAAGAACAGACTCCAGGCGCCGATCAAAAAGCCGACCGAGATACTTCACATACCGAGCAGCCGCGTGGATCGACGAGTTCGGTTCATACGGGTCGGCGAGACCGAATCGTGCGGCGGTTGCGGGAATAAACTGCATCAGCCCTTGAGC
>JADYZI010000021.1 GCA_020853255.1 Acidobacteriota bacterium | reverse complement strand
GGCTGAAACGCGATATTACCGAACGCGGCCGCACGTTCGAGCGAACGCTTGAACAATATGAGCGGACCATTCGCCCGATGCACTTTGAGTTTGTCGAACCGTCAAAACGGCACGCTGACATTATCATCCCGGAAGGCTCGAACACCGGCATCACCGTCGAATTTCTCTGCAGCATGGTCCGCGAAAAACTCCAGGCGGAAACACTACCGGTAGGGAGTTTGCCTTAGACGCGATAAAGAATTACCTGATGAAACATACGGACGAAGATCTAATCAATGCCGCGCACGGTGTGCGCGAAAACGCATTTGCACCCTATTCGAACTTTAAGGTCGGTGCCGCGGTCGAAACGGACGAAGGAAATATTTACACGGGCTGCAACGTCGAATCGGCAAGCTATGGCCTGACGGTCTGTGCCGAACGCGTTGCGATCTGGAAAGGAATCTCACGCGGCGAAAAGAAATTTGGCCGCATCGCCGTAGTCGTAGATACCGAAGATCTGACGCCGCCATGCGGTGTCTGCCGCCAGATAATCTGGGAATTCTGCGGCGACGTCCCGGTCATCCTCGCAAACCTCCACGGCAAGACCGAAACCATCCAAATGAGCGAACTGCTTCCGAGGGCGTTTGATTCGAAGTTTTTGAAGTAAGACTAATTTTTGTTTCAATGCCCAGCTGATATGATGCGATTCCGCCCATTTTTTGAGTTTTCAAAGGAGCGAGTGAGTTCGTTGAAAATAATGAAAATAGGATCATCCCTATCGACGCAAATGAACTCGTTGGATTGATGATCGATATCACTTCAGTTATTCCGTTGTTGCGAACTATGAGATCAAACGAATTGATTCGGATTATTTTATTGAAGAATGAGTGAAGTTAAAGACATTCCCGAACTTCGGTTGGACAAGACCAAGCTAAAGGTCGTGTCGATCTCAGACAGATCGGACGAGATCGAGTATTGGCGAAATACGACGACCAAAGAGAGACTGCAAATCGCCCACAGCTGACAGCGAAAATGACGGCGGCAAATGCAAAGTAAAGAAATATCCGTTTCATGTTGTAAAGTCGAGTGCAGAAGCCCGCACGTTAGTAAGGCTTAATACGGAGCATCGAGCGTTAAGCCCTTAATACGTGCGGGCTTCTGCAAAAAGCGGCTTCCGCAAATAGTGGGCATACTGCCGCGTCAGGGTCATTAAAATACAAACCGTGCCTGTAGCTGGAACATTCTTGGCGGATCGATGTTCGCAAATGCCGGGATCGCCGTTGGCGACGTTCCGGTACCGCCGACGAATCGGCCGAAATCCGGATTCGCGATCGTGCCGTTGCCCCAAACCGTAACCCCGCGGGCAAGAAAGTTGCCGTGATTGAAAATGTTGAACCCTTCGAACCGAAGAACGATCGCCATCTGTTCGCTCAGCCTGATCCGCTCTTCGGCGAAGACGGCAACATCCTGTGTGCCCGTCCCGCGAAATGCCGATTTCGCAATAACCTTTCCGTCGATAACAGGCCGGTCGTTTTGCTGGCCGTCGCCGTCGTTATCGACCCCGGTCGTCGAGTTGAACGGCCTTGCCGATGCAAACTGCATCAGCGTCCCGGCCGTAAAGCCCAACGGAAAGCGATAGCTGAAGTCGATCACCGCCCGATGCCGCTGGTCCACTACGCTCGGCCCGCGTTCTTCCTCGCCAAGTTTTGATATGATGCTTTGGTTCGGCCCGATGCCGTTGCCGTCGGGTTCGTTCGTGTTGGTCGCTTTTGAAAGCGTGTAGCTGACCGAAGCCGAAAAGCGTCGATTACCGCGCAAACTCACAAGTGTTTGCACCCCGTCGTAATCCGCCGTGCCGAGATTCATTATCGCGTTTATCCGCCGAACGCCGCCATTCACCGGCAGGATCGGCCGCGTTGCATTCGCAAGATTCGCACTGGCCGAATTGCTGCAGTTGGCTGAGCGGCACTGTCCCGGCGACGTGCGGTCGAACGGTGCCGGAGCGTTCAGGTCAACCGTCCGGTCCATGCCGGTAAGATGCTGATGCACATAATCAACGCCGGCAAATAGCCCGCTGAAGATCTCGCGTTCGGCACCGATGGAATATACCTGACTTCGCGGGTTGACGAGTTCATCGGCGTAGTTTGGCACTAAGTCGAAATTTAGCCCGTGCCGTGCAAATTGTTCACGATAATAATCGCCGAGGCCGGCGCGGATCGTGATGTCGCGGGCGGGCAATTGGTTTGCGGGAATGGTCCGAGGATCGACATTTACGGGAAGGCACGAACCCGTCAGGCATGTCGGAAAGCCGGTTTGTCCCGGATTCGCAGTATAGGTAGCGACGCCGTCGAGGCCGTTTATCAGATAACCGGCAACGCTGTTCATTCTGATCTGGGTATAATACATCCCGTAACCGCCGCGGACCGATGTTCGCGGATCGCCCCACGGATGCCAGCCAAAACCAATTCGCGGCGAAAAGTCCTTCTTCGCATCGGTCAATGTTTGCCGATCGTATCGCAAGCCGAGCTCCAGGTTCAGATCCCGTGTGACCCGAAAACTGTCCTGGACAAATCCGCTGATTAGCCACTGTGAAAGGTCATAGCTATCTATGCCAAAGCTGATAGGCTGTTGATAGTTTTGAACGTCGGCGAGCGTCAATTGATCGAATGGAAGCTGGTTTCGCGGCCCGGTTGTTAGAAATGTAAAAGTTCCAAGCGTTAGCGCGCCGGGCTCGTTTCCTGTGCCGCCCGCGGTGTGGCGGATGATGCTACCGCCAAAGCGAAGATAGTGCTTGCCGGCGGTCCACGAAAGCGTATCGGCGACCTGCCATTGATGGCTGAAAAGATCCGACGACCGCGATTGTCCGATAGTAAACGGAACCGCCGCGTTGCCGCTGCCGCGCGTATAGATGGTCGATGGGTTCTGGGCCTCCCAAAGCGTTACAGGATCGCCGTTCAGATAAGCGAATCGAGCTTCGTTCAGGAACTGACTGTTTACTACCCATGTGTGGTTCAACTGGGTCGTCCACGCACGCCGTGAATAACGACGGGCAACACTCGGAGCATTTGTGCCGCCGACCGCATCCTGCGGATTATCATCGGACATGCGATCGAGATTGAATCGGAACATCAGGTAATGATCCTTCGTGAAACGGTGGTCTAGTCGTCCGTCAAACAACGTCTGGCGATAATGGCCGGTATAATCCAATTGCCCGTCGGCCGGCAGCAGAAACGCGGGCAGCGAGCTTGAAAGCGTCGTTGTGCGGTTTTGCCGCGTATGATCGGCGGCAAGGAAGAAGAAGGTTTTATCTTTGATCAACGGGCCGCCAAACGCTCCGGAGAATTGGTTCAATTCATCAGGAATATCGACCGCGCTGACGCTTTGCAAGGTCGAAGGCGTCACACACGTTGATACCGATCCGGGACAAAAGTTTTTTGTCGAGAATTCTTCCGCCTGCCAGCCGCCCGGCCTTAGCATATATACACCTTCGCCGTGAAAGCCATTCGTGCCGGTTCGCGTGACAATATTTATCGCCGGGCCGGATGTCCAGCCGTACTCGGCCGAAAACGCATTAGACAGCACATTCATTTCCTGGACAGCGCCGATCGGTACGGTCGCGACAGCCGTTTGCCTTCCCCAGCCTTCGTCGTTGTCGGCGCCGTCGATCACAAAAGCGGCGGCCCGGCGCGACCCGACACCGGTGATGAAATATGTTTGATTTACAAACAGATCGCCGGTTCCCTTGCCTTGCCGAAATGCTGAATTCAAAAGCGGTATCGAGGTCAGCTTTCGGCCGAGTATCGGTGTTTTGTCTATCTCTGCACCGTCAAAGCGACGCCCGATGATCGGATCAGCGCGAACGCCGTCGGTCGTTCCATACACTGTGACCTCGGTGTTGCCGTTCCCGACATGCAGCCTGATCTTGACAGCGGCCGTCTCGCCAGACCGCAGAACAAGGCCGGTCACGGAATTTTGGGCGAAGCCCGATTTATGTACGCTGACCCCGTAGCTTCCGTTCAGCGGTAGAGCGGGAATGGCGATCGAGCCGTCGTCGCCCGAAACGACATCACGCACCGCTCCGGTTTTGGTATTCACGACTGAAATATCGGCGCCTGTGACAACCGCGCCCATTTCGTCAACGACCGTAACGATCATCGCAGAAGTATTGGCCGATTGAGCAAGCAGCGGTGTCGCAAAAATGACGGTAAAAAACAGCAGAGAAGCAAGACCGCGACAGCCGCTCATAAATGAGGCGGCGTCGGCATAGCTGGTGATCCGATGTAATTTCATTCTATTCCTCGGTGATGAAAAAAGTTCTGTTCGCCAGTGGAGCGCTAAGCATTGACCGGCCAAGCCCTGATCGATATTCAAAATGCACGGACAAAAGTATCAGAACGAAGTACCATTCCGTCAAGTATGGAAGCATATGCAATTGCATTTTTCCACAGAAACGGTGTACGTTCGACGTGATGCGAAACTTTAGATCTGCTGTCACAATTTTCCTTTTGGCCTCGTTCTTTTCGACGATCTGGGCCCAGCCGCGACGGACATCTCGAAACCAGAAAGCGGAAAATGTGTCTATCGACCTGCTCATACTTGGCGGTACGGTCGTTACTATGGACCAGGACCGGAACGTGATCGGCGACGGGGCGATCGCGATAAAGGACGGGAAGATACTTGGGATCGGGAAAGCTGCTGATATGCGGGGGCAACCCGCAAAGCAGACGATCAACGCCGCCGGAAAGGTTATTATTCCCGGCCTGATCAATACCCATACGCACATTCCAATGACACTTTTCCGCGGCATCGCGGATGATCTCGACCTGCAGGATTGGCTGACAAGATTCATTTTTCCGGCGGAAGCGAAGAATGTTAACGAAGTTTTCGTCCGCGCCGGCACGCGGCTCGGGCTGGCGGAAATGGTACGCGGTGGTACAACGACCTACTGCGATATGTATTATTTTGAGGATGCCATTGCGGATGAGACAAAAAAAGCAGGCGTCCGCGGCGTTTTGGGCGAGACGGTCATAGATTTTCCGGTGCCGGACAACAAAACATGGGCGGCCGGCTTGGAATATACAGAGCGGTTTATTCGAAAGTGGCAGAATGATCCGCTGATCGTCCCGGCGGTTGCCCCGCATGCCCCATATACGGTTTCGCAAGAGCATCTGCTTGAGGCCCGCGATCTTTCAAACCGCACAAAAGCGCCGTTGATCATCCATCTGGCCGAAGCGAAAACCGAGACCGAATTCATTGCGCAAAAATATGCGGGACAACGGCCCGTAGAGTTTGTTGAAAAAGTAGGCTTCTTCAACGACCGGACGATAGCGGCCCATGTTGTTCATGCGAACGAAGCGGACCTTGATCTCTTGAAAAAACACGATGTCGGCATCGCTCACTGCCCGCAGTCGAACATGAAACTGGCGGCCGGAACGGCACCGGTCCCCGCAATGCTGGAGAAAGGGC
>JADYZI010000020.1 GCA_020853255.1 Acidobacteriota bacterium | reverse complement strand
GGGCAGGTTCGGATCGCAACCCGAACGTTCTTCGAAATATGCAGGCGATCTATGATCACGGACGCCTTGGCGGAACGGGTTATGTGTCGATCTTGCCGGTCGATCAGGGGATCGAGCACTCGGCAGGCGCGAGCTTTGCACCGAATCCGCAGTATTTTGACCCCGAAAACATCGTAAAACTCGCGATCGAAGGCGGCTGCAACGCCGTCGCATCGACTTTCGGCGTGCTCGGCTCGATGTCGCGAAAATACGCACACAAGATACCGTTCATCGTGAAGATCAATCACAACGAACTGCTCACCTACCCGAACAAATTCGATCAGGTGATGTTCGGCACCGTCGAACAAGCCCACAATATGGGTGCGGCGGCCGTCGGAGCGACGATCTATTTCGGTTCGGAAGAATCCACGCGTCAGATCACCGAGGTCGCGGAGGCCTTCGCATACGCGCATGAACTCGGGATGGCGACGATCCTTTGGTGCTATCTGCGAAATCCCGCCTTTAAGACGGCGGAAGGCGATATGCACACCGCGGCAGACCTAACTGGCCAGGCAAATCACATTGGCGTGACGATCCAGGCCGACATCATCAAGCAAAAACTGCCTGAACGGAACGGCGGCTATCTCGCCCTGAACAAGAACGGCAGCTATGGCAAGACGAGCCCACTCGTTTACGAAAAGCTTACGAGCGATAACCCGATCGACCTCGTGCGGTATCAGGTCGCAAACTGCTATATGGGACGTTGCGGACTGATCAATTCGGGCGGCGAATCAAAAGGCGCCGGCGACCTCGCGGATGCTGTCCGCACAGCCGTCATCAACAAACGCGGCGGCGGCACCGGCCTTATCTCCGGCAGAAAAGCGTTTCAGCGTCCAATGAAGGACGGTGTCGAACTCCTCAACGCCATTCAGGATGTTTATCTCGCCGATGACATCACGGTCGCGTAAACACACCTTAAATTAGATTGCGTCCGCCAATGGATCGCGACTATGATAAAGGTCGAGCGTTAACATCGCTCGGCCTTTTCATTTTTTCCAACAAGCAGCTAGCGTCCTAGGGGCGCTGAACTCGATGCAAGAGAAGATCAGATCGCCTTGGCGATATTTCCTTATAGCCTCACTCGCAATGGGGTTTCTCGCCCTTTATCCGCAGATAAGCCTTTGGGTGTCGAAAGGGTCGGCGTGGAAGGGTTCCTATGTCGTGTCAAATTATGATGAGACGGCCTATTCCGGCTACGTAAATTCTCTAGTTGCCGGTAACGCGAGGAAGAACGATCCGTTCCTTGCGACCGACAATACAGCGCACGAATCGCTTTACTCCATTCAGTTCATTCCAGCGTACTTGATCGCCATTCCGACACGCTTGCTCGGCATCTCGACCTCGACCGCGTTCATTCTGCTCGCGTTCATAACCGCCATGCTGTCCTGCTTCGCTCTCTGCTGGTTCTTGTTTTCGATAACGGGCGAACCGCTTTTGTCATCCGCCGGAGCTCTCGTCGTTCTGTGCTTTGGAACTGCGGCCGCCTTTCAAGGCGAGATGTCACGCCTGATCACGGGCAGCGTGCTGATCGATTTTTTTCCGTTCGTGAGACGTTACCAGCCCGGAGCAGCATTTCCGTTGTTCTTTGTATTCGTCTTCCTGGTTTGGAGAAGTTTTGATTCAGAGAGCGTAAAACGCGGGGCAGTTTATGCGGTTTCAGCGGGACTCGCTTTCACCATATTGGTCTTCTCTTACTTTTATCTATGGACCGCTGCCGCGGCTTGGGCCGTATGTGCTTTTATGGCAGCTTTCATCTTCCTAAAAGAGAAGCGGCGGCAGCTATTGACCGCGACCGCGATCCTTGCAGCGATCGGGATAATTTCGCTGATACCGTACTGGAAGGTGCTGTCGGATCGAACTCCTGAGCTCGACCGAGTTCAGCTTTTGGAGAGAACTCACTCGCCGGAAATTCTTGTGCTGCCGCTGATCTTGGGGCTTTTCGGCCTTATTATGACCGCGATCCTTTCGTCTCAGAAGCGGATCGATCTAAAGACAAATGAGATATTGGTCGCCCTGACATTTTTCGCAACGCCGATCATTCTTTTTAACCAACAGGTGATCACCGGCCATTCGCTCCAACCGGTTCACTATGCGGTCTTTATCGCAAACTACCTCGTACTTGCCGCGTTCATCCTTCTCGCCTCTGCATGGATACGAGCTGCGGCATTCGACTCGGCGATAACGAAGAAGATCCTTGTTTATGTTGCGTGTGCTGCGATCCTGTGGGGATTTATCGAAGCCTCAGGATCGGCAAGGTTCAATGCCATTGCGTCCGAAATTCGTGATGAGTCGTTGCCCGCGATCCAGATGATCGAGAAAATGCGTCAGGGCGATACTGCGGTTCCGACAAGGCCCGTCGTCCTCGCGAATAACTTCATAACTTCCGACAGCATCCCGACGTTCTCAACATTTCGCCCGCTTTGGAACCCACATACATCTTCGGCGGGCGGCGTCTCTCCCGAGGAGAACAAGCGGCTTTTCTATTTGTATTTCTACTACTCAGGCTATTCCGGGAAAGACCTGGCCGACGCTCTGAACGGCAACTCGTTCGAGATCACGGCTGCCGTCTTCGGGTCGGAGAGGGCATTGCCGGCGCTCGCAAAAGGCGACGCGATCAAACCGGATGAGATCAAAAAAGAGATCGAAAAATACGAGGAATTTTCGCGAACCTTTAGCGAGAAAGATGCTGTCGCTCCGAAGCTGGATTTCTTGATCGTGCCCGACAAGGCGGAGCCCAACTACGCGAACATCGATCGATGGTATAGCCGCGGCGAAGGGCAGGTCACCGGACTCTTCAAAGTGTTCAAGCTTACTCCAAAATTCTAACTTCTAAACATATCTTCCGCGGCCGATCTGATATGTGCCGTTCAGGAACGGATTGTGTTGACGTTCGCGGCCGACGGTCGTGACAGGGCCGTGGCCGGAGTGAACCTCAAATTCATCATCGAGGGACAGAATAT
>JADYZI010000019.1 GCA_020853255.1 Acidobacteriota bacterium | reverse complement strand
TATTGGCACCGGCGCAGGCAAAAATGGCGAGGCCATTTGCCGACGGCTCCAGTTTATCGCGGAGATAGATGTTTATACGGCCGGCATCGCGTTCAAAACTCTCCCTTTCGGGTGAACCGTCCGCAAACGCTTTAGCGCGGCTGCTGAATTCCTTTCGGACGAAACTGTCAAAATTATCACGGCCATGCTGGTCGGCCTGAGTATTAAGATAAAGGCTGATGAACGGAAAATCGTTTGACGTAAATTCGGCTAATTTTTCAAGTTTTCGATCAAGTGACATTCGTCTAACTCCTCCCGAAATAGTATTCGGCTGTCAAATACTTAGAAGCTAACCAGCTTCGATACCAGGTTACAGCTTTGGCACAAAGAGCCTGTTAAGGACCAGCGGAAGTACTGCAATAAAACCTAACGCAACGAGTGTCCAGACGACGAAAGCAAAGATCGGAAGTATTGCTTCGTTCATCAAACCGGTGCCGAAGAGAACACCAGATCCGGTCAAAACAATAAGCCACGTTAATGCATAGATCTTGGCTGCTTTCATATTTCCTCCTTTCATCAATGAATGTCTTTTGGTTCAAATACCTTTGGCATCTTGTCAGGTGTATCACGAAGAGTTGCCCAGAGAGCCAGACCATAAACAAGAACTACTACTATTAGACTCGAAATAACCAGCATGGCCGCGCTGAAGGTGCCCCTAACATACAATGCGGCGGCTGCCACACCGACGAGGACCCATGCCGAAATGTAAAATGCTTTGATCATTATTCTCCACCTCAAATATCTAACTTGTCGTTACTTATACACTACCCGACACAACGTCCGCCTTTAAGGGTATTAACACGCACCGTAAACGGGTGTTTACACCTACCGGATCGAAAACCACGCCTGCTTGACGATCAGCGACCCAGTTTCAATGACGGACGGGTATTAACACGTGTCGCTTTCACGTGTTTACTCTCTATCTTCCGCTTTATCAGCTTGCTAAAATCGACGTCAATAGGGAGTTGAGCGATCATCCCGGCTTATCAGCCCTGCTAATTACTTAGAAAGTGAGGTGAAAACGATGAAGATCTTGATCGGCTACGACGGTTCGGAAAGCTCTGATGCGGCAATTGATGATTTGAAACGGGCCGGGCTTCCGCGCGATTCCGAGGCCAAGGTCATTGCGGTGGGCGACCTCTTAATGAGCAGCCCGTCACCCGCCGAGATGGTGAATGCGGCACTCGCTTCACCAAGGGCCGCTGCGTCACTGCAACAGGCCCAATCACATGCAACTCGTGTCGTCACACAGAACGGTGAGTTTGCCAAGGCCGCGGCAAACGACCTTCGACTGCAGTTCCCTGAGTGGAAAGTCAGTTTTGAAGTAGCCACCGGAACGCCGGCGTGGGTACTGATAGAAGCGGCAAAGCGTTGGAAGGCCGACCTGGCTGTGGTCGGATCGCAAGACCGTTCGACACTAGGCCGCCTGTTCCTTGGGAGCGTGTCGAAAAGTGTTGCGACCGACGCAACTTGCTCAGTTCGTGTGGCACGCCGCACACTCAATAGAAAACCTGGCGGTCCCCGCATCATGATCGGTGTTGACGGGTCCCCGGCGGCCGAGCAGGCTATATATTCCGTCGGTCAGCGTGTTTGGGGCGATGGGACAGAGATAAAGCTGGTTGCCGTCGACGAGGGGCCAGTGGCCCCGGCGAGGGTTTCAACATTTCTTCCGCAGGCGGCGGAGATGGTTCGCGAATATGTTCAACAGAAAGAATCGCGAGTTCAGTCCATGCTCGATTGGGCAACAGAAGAGTTAGGGAATATCGGCCTGCAAACATCGATGTTTCTGGGCAAAGGCGAACCCAGCAGGATATTGATCGAAGAAGCTCACAAATGGAATGCTGACAGCATTTTCGTGGGCACCCGCGATTTCGACAGCGCATTTGAAAGATTCAGGCTCGGCAGTGTTTCGACAGCTGTCGTTTCAAAGGCGCATTGCTCAGTCGAGATCGTTCGTCCTCCGGAAACGCAAGCATAAAGTTCGCCCCCGCCCGGAAATCTATTTCGTAGAAGAGGATAGCGAGCCCAGAAGGGCTAGAATTAGAACACTAGAAAAGGAGTTGATAGCAATGCCGGATTTTGTTTCACGAAAGCGTCTCAAGAAAAAAGTACTGGATCGTTGGGAAAACGAAGGCGGAGCCATGTCTGCCGATCAAACTCGGAACCCTTCACCGCATCCGCCGCCAAAACGCAAACGAAAAGGTATGCGCGAGGCTTCAACGAAGACGTCTGCATGATCAGGAGTATTGACACGGATGCCCGGTCATTTTGATGCAGACAGGTAGATCTTTGCCGAGGCACGGACCATTGAAGCGATCAATCGTTCCTTTCCAGGAATTGCTTCAACACCCGTGCCTCGTTATGTTTTTGGTCGCGGGCACCATAAACGAGAGTGACCGTGCCTTTCGCCGCCTTCTCTTTCAACAGGCCTACGAGGTCGATATGATGGCGGATCTCGGTCTCATACCGGCCGCGGAACCTCTCCCATTTCTCCGGGTCGTGGCCGAACCATTTTCGAAGCTCGGTGCTCGGAGCGATCTCCTTCAACCATAGATCTACACCGGCCTTTTCCTTAGTCAACCCTCGCGGCCAAAGCCTGTCCACCAATATACGGCTCCCGTCATCGGCCGCCGGCTCTTCATAAACCCTTTTGATCTTGATATTCATATCACCACCTGAGTCTAATAGCCTGAGAATTCCTCGGTGCGGATATTGTCGTCATCCACTCCGGCGTCGTTCAGAAGCCTTCGCATCGCCGTCACCATCGACGCCGGGCCGCAAAGATAATAGATCGGGATGGTCAGATCGGTAATATGTTTCAAGAGCATTTCTTTATTGATAAATCCGATCTCGCCATTCCATTCCTGCTTAGAGTTCGCCATATCGGTCATCGTACCGACAAATGTAAAATTCGGATTCTCTTCCTGAGCCTTCGTCAGATCGTCGAGGAATGCCGAATCTTCCGGCCTTCGGTTTGAATTGAAAAGAAAGATCTTGTGGGGCCTCTTGTCATGCGTGGCCTGGAGAATGATGCTCCGCACCGGCGTGATCCCGATACCACCCGTTAAAAAGACTGCGGCGGTTTTTGTATTATTATGAAGCGTGAATGAGCCGTATGGAGCATCAAGGATCAGACCCGTCCCGATCTCCAAGGTTTTCATTACCCGCTTGAACGCCGTGTCCCGCATTCGCGTTGCCGCCATCAAATAGTCCTCGTAGGGTGCACTGGCCAGCGAGAATCCACGAATATTCCCCTCGGCATCGGTTTCCGAAGGATTTAGCAGCGTGTAATCGCCAAATTGGCCCGCTTTGTATTCAAATCCTGCTGGTTTTTCAAAATGAAATGCCATTGTCCCCTCGGCAATTTCTTTTCGTTCGATCAATTTTGTTTCGTATATCGGCATAGCTTAATTCACCATTTTTTCGATTAGATCTTCAGATCAGCCCGCGTTTTCAATATCTCCAGAATATGATTGCGGGTAATAACGCCCGTAAGCTGATTGTCGTCGGCAACGGGCAATTGATTTACGTCGGAGCGAAGCATGTCTTCGAGTGCTTCACTGACCGGCGTTTGCGGGGATACGATCTGCAGGTCATCCAAGGTGCGCATCGCCTGATCGATCGTTTTTTGCATCCATTCATCCCGCGGAACGCCTTTCACCTCGTGCGCAGTGATCATCCCGACGAGCCGCTTGCCTTCGACAACGAAATAGCAGCGGCTGCCGGTCTTGAGCAAATGTTCATCGACAAACTCCTGTAAATTTATCGTTCCGTCAATCGTTTCGACGTCCCTCCGCATCACGTCTCCCACGCGGAGCCCACGCAGGATCTTTGTAATAGCCACATTTGCATAGCTGCCGCCCGCGGCCGTAAGCAGAAACCAACCGATCAACGCGAGCCACAAACCGCCGAAGCCAACGCCGAAGAAAAATTGGAAAATACCCCAAACGATAAAAACGACCGCGACGAACTGGCCAACGCGAGCGGCAATATATGTCGAGCGGTTCATGTCGCCGGTCGCCCACCAAATAATGGCGCGGAACACGCGCCCGCCGTCCAGCGGGAACCCCGGGATCATATTAAATATCGCCAGAAGGATATTTATGTAGCCAAGCCAGACAAGCGCCGCCAGAACAGGTGTTTGCGGCGCTAACGCCTGCGTTTCGGGCGACCAGCCGAGAGTCGATGCGGTTATGAGACACAGGGTGCCGATGACAATGCTCATTGCCGGCCCTGCGATGCCGATCAGAAATTCAGTTAACGGGTCATCCGCTTCCTTATCGATCTGTGCGATCCCGCCCAAAGCGAACAGCGTGATAGATCTGACCGGCAGGCCGCGAGATTTTGCGACGACCGCGTGTGATAGTTCATGCAAGATGACGGTGACAAAGAACAATAGCCCCGTTACGATCGCCGTCGTCCAGATTGTCGCGGCACCCCAACCCGCGTTCACAGACGAGAAATTTCCGGCAAGCGACAGCGTAACAAGGACAGCTATCACCAGCCAGCTATAGTGCAGTCCGAGCTGGACGCCAACTACCCGCCCGATGTTAAGCTGTCCTTTCATTCTTTTGTCCCCCTTGCCTTCGGTTTACCGCCAGTCGCGATCAAGGGAAAATTCCCAATTCGCCGTAGCACGTCGCTACTTTATTGATCGCGTTTATGAACGCCGCGGTGCGCAAATTCGGGATCTGGTCATTCGATCTCCAGATCTCGCGGATCTGCTGATATCCGGTGATCATTGTTTCCTGAAGTCCAGAATTGACCAGATCGATCTCATCGGCACCGCGGGCGACGGTCTTTATTTCGCCATCGGTCAACTTCCTTCCGGTTGATTCCTCGACAAGCCGCAGCAGATTTTCATTCGTCGTCTGCTCAAAACGTTTGCCCATTCTGCCGAACCGAACGTGCGAAAGATTTTTTAGCCATTCGAAATATGAAACCGTGACGCCGCCGGCATTGAGATAGATGTCCGGTATGACCATGACATTCTTCGTCATCAAAATAT
>JADYZI010000018.1 GCA_020853255.1 Acidobacteriota bacterium | reverse complement strand
CAAACGCCCCGACCTATATTGACCAGATCGCGCAGACCTCTGGAGCGATGGGATACGTAGGCGAGTTCTCCTACCACCGATATGCCGGCGGTACGAACGCGATACTTCAGAGCATCGCGAATCGGGCTGTGCAATACAACAAGCAATCGGCGATGCTGGAATGGATAGGTGCGGACTATAACACTTTGCACCAGGACATCAAGCAGGGCCGCGTGTCGTCCTGGCAGCAGTTCTGCCTGGCGGGTTTGTCCTCGTGGGGACCGGATGTCGGCGGCTCGTACTATAAGGTGGACGATTCAAACAACTCTAATCCCATTATCATAATAGGCAGTCGGACGAAACTCCTACGCCAATACTTCCAATTCATTCGCATGGGGGCGCAACGGATCGAAGCTTCTTCTAATAATCCAATGCTTGAACCTCTCGCTTTCATAAACACCAACGGGAAATATGTTGTCGTGGTGAAAACTGCGGACGACGGGTCTTTCACGGTGGTTGGTCTTCCGGTTGGTACGTACGGGATCAAATACACCACAGTCAGTCAATACAACATCGATTTACCTGACGTAACGATTTCCGGTACACAAACACTATCGACTTCAATTCCAAATGCCGGAATCATTACTGTGTACAGAAAGTAGGCAGAAAGGGTCACCATGGTCGGCCCGTGCTCGTGCGGTCGATTAGTATTGACTCGAAACGCCGCAAATGATCCAGCCATATAACTAATTCGCCAGCATCTTTAATCTTATTGTCCAAAATATCGAGAATGAGCCGTTTGGTAACGATAGTGTTTATTCTTGGTTCGTAGTCTATTCTTGAGTTTTGGCCGGCGAACTTTATAATAAATGGGATTCGTGTGTCGACCATTGAGTCGTTTCTTTCCTTTTCCGATAGCTGCCTGAAATCTCTCAGCCTCTTGAACCGGTACGCGTGATCTGAACTCACGATCAGAACGGTATTCTCCCACTGACCCGTACTCTCCAATGTGTTTCGTACCGTTCTTATGGTCTCGTTAACGATTTCCAAAGATGAATAGTACGTTATGTCACCCTCCTCGTCTGCTCGACCTATCAGCGGAAGATGCGGTACTGATGAATGGAAGAACACGAGACCAAGATTCGGATTCGATAACATCTCCTGAACCTTAGTGTTCAAGAATTGATTTCTTTCTATCTGTACCTGGCGCGTTTCACCTAAGAGTTCGAAGTTTATTCCCGGCAAGTCAGGGAAGATCCTAGTTATAAGCGGAACTTTCTCCAAAGCGCGAAAAAGAACCTGTTTGCTGCAGGATTTGAACCGATCGATCGATCTACAATTCGGAGCGGACAAAGGACTCCAGAAGCAATTTGCTACGCGACCTTGGAAAATTCGACAATACGGATGATACCAACCCGTTATTCCGGAATTGATTCCACGGTCCTGCAGAGCGGAAAAGACGTCATTTCCCTGGCCGAACATGAAGCTTTCCGTACCGTCCGACGGCTCGAGCATTAGTCCGTTTGGTGAGATCGTAAACGCTTCGGTTAATGAAACTCCAGTTAAGAGAGCAGGGATTGATTCCTGTGTGCGATTGTTCGGAGCATAGGCGTTCTCCGCAACGAACGATTGCTCGGCAAGTTTCTCAAGGTCGGCAATGTTTGTATTATTCTGCTTTGCAGCCGAAATGAGAGCTTGATCCAGTTCATCAAAAATAATCCAAATGATCCTACCTGTCGGCTGCGCTTCCCGGGTCGCAAGATCACGCCTTTCTATGGTTTGCGGAAGGAAAATGCTGTGGTCATTGAACAAGTGATATCGACACGCCTCAATATATATCAAAAGGCTAAATGGGAGGAGAAACAGAGCCAGGAGCTGCAAGTTTTTTGCAATAGATGGTATGCTGAATCTATCTCTGGCCGCCAAGAGAACGCAAATGCACAAAATGGCCCCGGAAAGATATAATGTGACGAAACGTTCGACTTCCGGAAAAAGCCATTTGATTACCTCACTACTTAAGGGTCCAAAGGCCAGGATGCCACTAATGAGTAGAATCAGTGTTGACGTTGGAGCCAACCATCTTTTTGAAGTCTTCGACAACCCAATCAGAGCCACAAAAATCAAAGAAAGCAGTAGCGCGTCGACAATTACCGAAAGATACTCCCATACGTCTGGTTGAAACGGCCGGCGATAATGATGAAAGCCTGGATAGACAAGCTCTTTCCACGAAATTATGAAAAAAAGGTTGGATAGTGAAAATGCGGCGCCTAGGTCTTTCCACGATAAGGATCTCATTTCTTTTTCATCAAATAGATGCGGCGGTTGGTTTCCGGAAGCATTTCTACGCAGACGATGGTGAAAAATTCGTTAGCAACTTGTTCGAAGTTTTCCGGCGTAAGGTTGTTGTGAAGATGTTCGCGCCCTCTAGCTAGTCGTTTGAACATCTTGTCGTCCGGCGGAACAAATTCGACAACCAAGGCGCTACGAGTTAGGTCGGCAGCTAAACGCATTATTTCGCGCAACGGTATCCGTTCCTGAACTAACATGTGGTGAATGACGGCAAGCATCATCACCATGTCGAAGTTGCCAATTGAACGATCCAAAAAGGAAGAGTTCTCGCTGAACCGCCAACCCTGGGCAGGGGTTGGTCGTGAGAGATTCACTACTAGCGGTAGAACATTGAGGCCATCTTGTTTCGCTAACCTGTATACCTGGTCAATGACTGCCTCGTCATAGTCGATGGCAACAACATTCGCACCCGCCCTGGCCGCAGCGAAGCTGAAGAATCCCGTATTGCAGCCCACATCCAGTACATTCCGCGGCCTCAACTCTTCGAGCGCGGTCGCTAGAAATCCCTGCTTGGCCCGCATGTAATCGGGGATCGTTGCCTGATTGAATTTTGTGTATTCTGACCACTTAGATTCGCGCACGCTACTTCGTCCAACCTTTTCGAGTTGTCCGCGCAAGCGATGAAAACTCCGCGTTAAGACAAAGCTCGCCTTTTCCGAAGAATCAAGCAGTTTCGGCTGGTATAAGGTTGCATCGGTCTCTGCCCGGCCTGCCAGCAGGTGAGGTAAAGTCACAAGCGATAGCGCTTGCGGCTTAAGTCTTTTTACCCTGCTTAATAGCCGCACCGCGTCTGAAACCGCGACGCCGTCCCGATCTGCCAAAAAGATCGACCTAAGCGGCAATCCAGTTTCCTTGTTTACCAGGAGCGGGATAAGGAAGGCCTGGACAAATTGATTGTAAGGCAGCCAGATCGCATCCTTCCGGTCTCGTTTCTCGAATGAGAGGATATCGATGAAAAGTGCGTTAGGTCCGTCGAACAGTATATTGAAGGGTGAAGCATCCTTGATGCTCCAGCCGGTCGTTCTGAAAAACTTCTCTGCGATATCGAGCGTAAGCAAACCTGCATCACGAAGCATTGAGGGACACCACTCGTATGGAAACGAGGGAAAGTGGACCCTTTGGTGGCGAAACAACCCAAATTCAGCATGATTAGAAATGGAACCGTTGAACTCGTTTCGAAACAACACGACCTCATTGGCGTTAGCAACCGATGTATGCACTATCTTTCCTTCGTCCCGCCATTTTCGCGATAGATCGAGATCAAGAAATTCATTTAGGTCAGCGACAGCATTGACGTTTACCATCCGCCAGACGCCTTGATCATTGCCAAGGACTTTGCCTAGAGGATCGCGAAATGATTCAAAGGCCTTCATGATCCTAATTGTCCGTCATTCCTATCTTCTGTGAAGCTCTCGGGGTTTCCGCCATCGGTACCTTCCTGAGTCCGTCCGAAGAGCCTATACACATACTTGCGAAAATAGAACATCGCACTAGCGCCAAATGCTAGCAAGATTTGCAAGAGCATCATGCCCGATCCCGGGTCCGTATAGAAAAGCAGAAGTTTCATCATCGTTCCTCCTACGAAATTAAAGGGTTAAAACCATTCGTTTGTAGTCTGCCCGCAAATCAGGGAGTACCGCGGATCCACTTTCAATCTCGACCCTTCGGTCCGGGAATACTCGGAGAAGGGCCGGTTGGATCAAAGCGACTACTGAATCGTTGGGTACCAACAGCGACATTTACGGGAGTACCTGATAGACAACAATGCGGTGACCCGGATGTGCACTGTCCCGGTACAACACTTGAAGAAGTTCAAGGGCATCGTTCTCATCTTTCTTGAATAGGGGTATATCCTTCATTCGCCTCTCGCTGAACACGAGGTAGTCGGCGCCCCTAAGTTTTGCGTAGTCGACAATGGTTCGAAGGTCGCCATCTGGCACATATGCGTGCCTCGCATGAGCGTAGAAGGCTGGTGTTATGTTTGAGGACATGACCAAAGGCATTGATCCTCCAGCGTGATCTCGTATCCACAAACCTGCATTCCGCTCTTCGAACGGTATGTCGTTCACCGTCTGTTTTCTAAAAACAGCAGCATACAGTGGTGAGAACGAGAAAAGCAGCATGATCAAAATGGCAAAAGATGCAGAATGCCGCGGCACGGTTCTGCCGATCAGATTGCCGGTGGTCCGCACAAGCCACTCGCTGAACTCGACCGTGCCATGGGCGGCCCAGCCCATCAGGATCGGAATGATCGGAAACAGATATCGTTGCTCGACTGCTGAAGCTCCGTATCCAATAAGCGTAGCCAGGACTATCGAGAATAAATAGAGTTCCTTCCCTGCCCTTATCTTTGTCCAGGGCCGAAAGAATAGGCCGATAATCGCCAGTACCATGAACGGGTACGGTATAAGCGCTGGGAAATAATCACGGAGTTGCTTTCTGACCAGGGTAACGGCTTTCGACCCAAGAATCACCACGTCCGAACTCAATTGCCCAATGCTGTAGCGCCGTTGTTCAGGAGCACGAACTGTTTCGGCAGGTGGTTCGTTCTCGTAATCATCGCCCCAAACTCGATCCTTCATTGTTTTCCGGCCGTCCCTCGTCAAACCGAGGAAGTCACCATCATAATCCGCTGCGGGAAGGTTGACGGCGATCTTCTGACTCAATGTCCACCCTCCGGTCTTGTAATGCAGAAAAACAAAATACGGAGCGAAGAGTAGCAAAAACCCGGAAAGAAATACCAAACAATTGATCAATGCTTGGTAAAGACCGGCCTTTCGTTTCCAGATGCCAAGCACCAACGTGAAGATCCAAATCAGTATAACGAACGCGACCGCCTCCGGTTTGATCAAGAACGCGGATCCAAGGAGAACCCCGGTAAGCAGAAATTTTGTCGATCTATCACTGGCTAATGCTTTCCAGAAGGTCAGAACCAAGGTTGTGAAGACCAGAGTATAGAGGGACTCGGTCATTACCCAACTGGAAGACTGGACCAGGAACGGGTGAAAAACGATCAGGACCGTCCCAATGTAGGCGGCGGGGCGGCCGAAGAATGTATCTATCAGTGCAAAGCCCGGAACGATCAGAAACGTTCCCGCAACCAGCGATACAAACCTTCCGGCAAACTCCCTATCACTGAACAGCAGTGACGAGATGCCCGTCAAGACCGAATACAATGGTGACCAATACGCGCTTATCCCGTTCGCCAGATCACCTGAGACAAATCTCTCGCCAAGCATCGTGTAATACGCACCGTCACCATTGATTACCGAATTATCTGGGATCAAAAGGAAGCGAAGCAGGAAGGCGATAACAAAACAGCTAATGAGAAAAGCCTTTTCACGCGACACCTGGAACGACCGAATGTCTATCCCCTCGAAAGCCGGACCCTCGACGCTCAACATACTCACAGGCAATTACCTTCAAACCCCGCCTTTAAGCGAATGACCCGCGGAAGCTTGTATAGGAACCAACACATTACAAATACCGCGCCGCTATATAAAAAATAGACCATTTGCCACGGGATGGTCATTAAAGCAAACAATATCCCTCGTTTCCGGGCGTAGAAGGACAGAATTTTCAGGTTAAGGATGATCAACGCAACAATGCAGCCAGTAGCAGCTAGCGCGAGCAGCGGCTGCCATACGATAAACGGCAGCAACAAAATCGATATTCCGACCAAAATTGCGCTCAGGCGGTCAGAGTTTTTCATATTCATGTCGTTCTTCAGGCCATTGCTTTCGAGTATCAACCGGGACCAGGGAAGGGCTCGGCAGAATATCTCGGTCCGCAGATGTGAGACGATCTCCCATTTTTTCAAGTGCTTTGCCTGAATGTTTCGATCGAGAATGATCCGATGTCCAGCCGTGTGCAATCGAAAACCGAGGTCGATATCTTCGATCGACGGTACTGCAAACTTT
>JADYZI010000017.1 GCA_020853255.1 Acidobacteriota bacterium | reverse complement strand
CTTTCCACGCTTTTATCGCGAACACGATCATCATCACCGTCGTCACCGCGCCGAAAAGAAAGCTGCCGAAATTAGAATCAGTCACATTGCCGACAAATCCGAGTATCGCGCTGACGATCATGATCGCTACCTGTGCCGCAAAACCCTGTGCCGCGTGAAAGCGAACCTTATTCTCTTCCTTTGGGATCACGAAAAGCAGAATAAGGCCGGCGACAAATCCGATCCAAAACGGCAAATACGGCAATCCGATCAGCCATTTTTCCGGCACACCTGTCTTAGCCACCTTTCGGTCTGATGCCCGGTTCATGTCGGCCAATTGTGCTGCTTGATACGCAACCGGCGTTTGACCGCCCTGAAATGCGTAAGCCTGGAAATCGGCGTCGGCAAACCGCCGCGTCTCGTCCTCGGTCACGCTGGCCGGCTGTGTCGGAAACTCCGAAGTGCTGTACGGCGTTTTCGGCGGCGCGGTGTATCCGCGCCCTTGATCAGCCGTTTCTGCCGCCGCAGCGGCCTTTGCCTTCTCCGGAAACTTCGGATCAAGCGGATTTGTGTCAAACTTTTTCGACATTACAAGGTGATTCTACGATATTTTGCACAAAATGGTTCGATATTTGTGGGATCCGACCAGGATTTGTTCAGAGTAGGCTCGTTAATACCTGTGCGTCAGCACGATGCCGGCACACAGGAGGGCGGACGAGCCGTCCGCCCTCCGTTAGAGAACGCTTTTTTCAAAGAATCGCAGACTCGGAATCCACCGTGCACACACCTCGATGCTGCCACAAAGCCCCGACGGTGAGCCGGGAACTGCGGGTCCACGCGTCGATACGCGGCCGGAAGCGCGCTGGAGGAAACTAACTTCGTTTCCGCAGCAACATAAAAGCCGCCGCAAGGCAGGATGAGCTGAACACGATTGACAAGACAGCCGCGAGATCGTAATAGTTCATCTCTTCACTTCCGTGATAGATCGCGAACGGGTTGTCCTTAGCTGCGTGATCTATTGAGGCTCTTGAAGCAGCGAAGGCTCCTGCCATGAAGGCGGCAGCCGCAAGAATTAGAATAAACGATCGGAGATTCTTCTGAATCATGTGTAATATTCGCAGAGGTCGTCAATACGTTAGACGTAACTCAATCAGATTTGTTCCCCGCATCTGGAAGAACCCGCCCGCTCACGCAGGCGGCTCTGACACTTCGATCCCAAGTTCTTTCAACTGGGCCTCGTCCACATCGCCTGGCGAGTCCATCATAAGGTCCTGGGCCGAGGCGGTTTTCGGGAAGGCCATGACATCGCGGATGTTCTCGGTGCCGACGAGGATCATGCAGGTGCGTTCGATGCCGGCGGCGAAGCCTCCGTGCGGCGGCGTGCCGTATTCAAGAGCGTCGAGGAAAAAGCCAAAGCGCGAGCGGGCAGTTTCGGGCGACATTCCGAGCGCTTTGAAGTTCAGTGCCTGCACTTCTTTCTGATGAATACGGATCGAGCCGCCGGCGCATTCGTAGCCGTTGATTACGGCGTCATAGGCCTTGGCCCGCACCTGGCCAAGCAGGTGATGCTGCGACGGATCGTTGACCGCGGTTTTGAAAAGCTCGAGGTCTTCGTCCATCGGCGAGGTAAATGGGTGGTGGGCAGCAACGTATGTGTCGGTCTCGTCGTCGTGCTCGAACATAGGGAATTCGGTGACGATCAGGCATTCGTATTTGGAGCGGTCGATCAGGTTCTCGCGTCTCGCAACCTCGTTGCGTAATGCACCAAGCGCCGCGGCGACAACCGACTTTTTGCCCGCGACGATCAGAACGGCATCGCCTGGCTCCGCCTCGGCAACCCTGGCAAGTTGAACGATTCTTGGGCCACCAAGTACCTTCAGCAAGGAGGAGGTCGGCTGCAAATCGGCGTTTCCACCCTCGATCCAGTCTGCTAACTGATTAGCCGCTGAAGGAATCTTGATCCACGCAAGGGCTCCGGCCCCATAACGTTTTACGAACTCCTGCAATTCGTCGGTCTGCTTGCGGGAATAGTCGGCCTTGCCTTTTACGACGACGCATTTGATCTCGCCGCCTTTTGCAAGAACATCTGCGAACGGCGCAAAGTCGGTGTCTTTCAGTTCGGCCGAGAGGTCGATCAATTCCATTCCAAAGCGCAGATCGGGCTTATCGGAGCCGTAACGGCGCATGGCTTCGGCATAGGTCATTCGCGGCCATTCGGCCGGCAGGTTTACGTCGATCAGTTTCAGGACGTGATTGAACATTCCTTCCATCTCGCGATAGACCTGTTCGCGGTTTACAAAGGACATTTCCATGTCGAGCTGCGTGAACTCAGGCTGGCGGTCGGCGCGGAGGTCTTCGTCGCGGAAACAGCGGGCGATCTGGTAATACTTGTCGAAGCCGGAGATCATCGTCAACTGCTTCAATATCTGCGGCGACTGCGGCAGTGCAAAGAATTTTCCGGTGTGAATGCGCGAGGGAACGATAAAATCGCGAGCGCCTTCAGGCGTCGATTTGAGCAAGATCGGCGTTTCTATTTCGATAAAACCGCGACTGTCGAAATACTCACGGATCTTTGAAACGGCTTTCGCCCTCATCCGAATATTATGCTGAAGCTGCGACCTGCGCAGGTCGAGGTAGCGGTATTTAAGCCGCGTATCTTCCGCCGCGAGATTCTCTGAACCGGCGACCTCAAGCTGAAACGGCGGCACCTTTGAATCGTTTAGGATAAGCAGTTCGCTTACCTTGATCTCGATGTCGCCAGTCGCGAGCTTTGCGTTGTGGGTACCCTCGGCGCGGCTCACCACTTCGCCTTTTACGGCGATGACAAATTCGCCGCGAAGGTTCTTCGCCTTCGCATGAGCCTCGGCCGCGGTCTCTTCGCTCACCACAACCTGCGTCACGCCCTCGCGGTCGCGTAGGTCGATAAACGTAAAAACGCCAAAGTCACGCTTCTTCGCGACCCATCCCATCAAAACCACCTGCCCGCCAACGCTGCTCTCACGCAGCTCGCCGCAGGTATGTGTTCGTTCTAAATTTCCCAATACATCTAACATACAAGAGGTGAAGTCCACAGATGCACACAGATAAACACAGATGGAAGAAACTGATCTGATCTGCGTTCATCTGTGGATAGTTTCCGTCCAAAATAAAACGCCTTTCGGTTTTGCGACAAACGAAAGGCGGAACGCGGGATCGGTGTCTTGCGTTCTCGCCTTACGTATTATTGTCGTCGAACCGAAAAACGTTCATAAAGCCAATGGAGATAATACAGGAAGAGCGTTTAGTTTGGCAATGCTTTCACTGGGGAAGTGCCTGCATTTGCCGGCGTCCGGTCCTAATTTGACGCGCTTGCAGAAATTTTACGCCCAGTTGGACTAAAATCAGATCATGAACATTCTTGTTTTGAACTGCGGCAGCTCGTCGCTGAAATTCCAGTTGATATCGACCAGTCTTGAACAGATAGAGCAGCGAGCGGACCGGGTGTTGGCAAAGGGGCAGATCGAGCGTATTGGCGGTGCAGGGCTTCTTGCGTTTCAGGTGGCGGGCGAGCAGACGGCCCGTTCAGCCAGGCCGGTGCGGGATATGCGTGCGGCACTCGAAGCTGTAATGCATTGGATAGGATCGGAGGAGACGAATATCGATGGCGTCAGCGGGCTTGCGGACATTGATGCGGTCGGACATCGCGTGGTTCACGGCGGCGAGAGTTTTATTCAGTCAGTGCTGATCGACGATGTAGTTCTGTGCGGCATAGACGACTGCGTCGAATTGGCCCCGCTGCACAATCCGGCCAATATTCAGGGGATTCAGGCGGCGCGGTCGATATTTGGCAAGGCCATACCGCAAGCGGCGGTCTTCGATACGGCTTTTCATCACACGATCCCGGAGCACTCATATCTTTATGCCATTCCTTATCAGTTCTATCGCCGGCACAAGATCCGCCGTTATGGATTTCACGGAACGTCGCACCGGTACATCGCCTATCAATACCGTACACTGAACAATATCCCGCGTCAGGATGTGAATATCATCACACTTCATCTTGGCAACGGATGTTCGATCGCAGCGATAAAGGGCGGTGATTCGTTTGATACCTCGATGGGATTTACGCCGCTTGAAGGATTGGTGATGGGCACGCGGTCAGGCGATATCGATCCGGCGATCCTCGGTTTTATTTGTGATAAGGAAGGAATGAGCATCCACGAGGCCGAGATGCTGTTGAACAAGGCGTCCGGTTTGCTTGGTATTTCAGGGTTGACCAACGACATGCGTGAGCTGATAGCTGAGGCTGAGGAATCGGGCGACAGGCGGGCACGATTAGCGATCGAGATATTTTGCTATCGGGTACGCAAATACATTGGTGCATATCTGTCAGCGATGAACGGCGCCGATGCCGTCATATTTTCTGGCGGGATCGGCGAAAACTCGGCGCTGGTGCGTTCGAAGATCTGCGACCAGCTTTCCTGGTGCGGCATCGCCATCGACCCGGCACGGAATGCCGAGCTTGTGGACGGGCAGGAAGGATTTTTTAATGGCGAAGGATCAAGGGTAAGGCTCGGCGTTATTCCGACAAATGAAGAGCTTTTGATAGCGCGCGACACCGTCCGGCTGATCAAGGGCGTCATTTAGGCCTACCGAAATTTAGCCGTTTGTTCTCGGACAACGCCCCATGTTGACGTGTCCGAATCAAAGATCGAATACAGACCCTGCTCCTCCATTGGCGGATCGCCGGTGTAGTTGTCACCTCGTTTCCAGAACAGCTGGCCTTTGACAGGGCGGGCAGTGCCTGCAAATGCCCAGAAGTTGGCACCGGCGATGTGCGGGTTGGTCCTGACAAAAGAGAGGACCTTTTTGAAGTATCGGTCGCGAAATGTCGTCGGCGTGGCGGGATCGAATGATTGTTTGTCACGCGGCAACCCGAATTCTTCGATCACCATCGGCTTTTTTAGCCTTACGGCGACCGCGACGTTATCGTTAATATATTTGACGGTCTGTGCGATCGCGTTCGGGAAGGTTTCGGCCATTTTGCCGTTCTCGAGCCAGCCCCAGTTTTTCGGCCAGATGTGGATGGTGAGGTAATCGATATTGCGGTCGGCGTGGGCCTGTTCGAACAGTTCGATGCTTTCGGTGCCGATCCAGCCTTCATGGCCGGTGGTGACGAGGTGCTTGCGGTCAAGACGTTTGATCATTGCCGCCATATCTTTGATCCAGGCACGGTACGCGTCGTTTGCCGCCTGCCACATTGGCCTCGGCTCATTGGCGAGTTCCCATGCCATTATTGTCGGATCATCGATATATCGCCGGCCGGTGACCTTGTTCGTTCGGGTGATAATGAACTCCGCCTGGTTTGCATAGGCCGATCTGCACGGTTCGCACGTGTAGAACTGTGCAACATTGTCGCGCAGTTCATCCCAGGTTGGTTTCTCGGTCAGCCATTTATCCGCGATGATCTTGTTCCAGATCAAATACTGCTGAAAGCCGCCGCTCCATTCCCAGTTGTTGCTGAGGAAGATCACGGCCTTCATCTGCCGCTTGCGCATTTCCGAAAGGATGAGGTCGAGGCCATCGAGCGTCGATGCGTCAAATTCTCCCTGTTCCGGCTGCAGCGGCGGCCCAACACGCGGAACAGCGTTCAGTAGGCCAAGGCCTTCAGCCCCGCCAAGCAACCGCAAGTTGGTCACGCCATTGCGTTTTAGAAAGTCAAGCTCTTTTCGCAGTCGCTCAACACCGCGCTTTTTGTCCTTCTCTAAACCCAGCAGGCTGCCGTACCAATAATTGGTGCCGACATAGTAATAAGGCCGCTTGTTGACAAGGAATTGATGCCCTTTCACTGAAACAAAGCCTTGACCCTGCGCAAAGCATGAGATCAGCGTAACAAGAAAGAGAAATTTGAGAAGGACTATTCGGCGAAACATACAGGTAAAGCCTGGGTCAAAAATAGAATCTTGCAAAATAATAAAGAAGCGGTGCGTTGAACAGCAGGCTATCGAGCCTATCAAGCAAGCCGCCATGGCCGGGTAGTATCGATGCGGCATCTTTGGTTTTTGAACCGCGTTTTATCGCACTTTCGGCCAGATCGCCGAACATACCGAGGGCGGCCATAGCGATGCCGAGCGGAAGAGAGAACTTATACGAAAGCTCAGGGAAGAAGATGAGCGTGCAAAGGGCCGCAAATCCGGCGGCGGCGACCAGGCCGCCAACCGCACCTTCGATCGTCTTGCCGGGCGAGATCGCCGGTGCGAGCTTTCGTTTGCCAAAGGCCTTGCCGGTAAAATACTGGCCTGCGTCGGAGCCGAAGATCACCACAAAGAAGAACAACAGCAGCTTAGTCGAACGGATGTGATCAAAACCGACGCGGGCCGCGATCAGAAATCCGCCAAGGAATGCCACGTAAAGTACGCCAAGCACGGTCACTCCCATCCCTGCCAGCATCTTTGAAAAATCTTTTTGAAAGCGGAATGTTTGCGTGATGAATACGACAACAAGGAAGCCGGCCAGAACGATGAGGAGAAGACTTGGGTCCTGCCTAGGCGCGTCCAGCACGAAGAGTACGATCAGGCCTGCCGCACCCAGGTACGCAACTCCCGCATCCGCCTTTAGCTCAAGCTTTTTGGTCAGCGAGAAGAATTCGAACATTCCCGCCGCCAGCGCCAGCACCGCGATCACGACAAATATCCAAATCGTGTCCGGAACCCACCACGGAAGAACGATCGACCCAATAAGGATCGGCAAAGCGATAGCAGCTGTGAGCAGGCGTGTTTTCATATTGGGCTGGTGCCGACTTGCGCGGCCACGCCGCCAAATCTTCGGTCTCGCTGCTGAAAGTCAACTATCGCTTCAAAAAGATGCTGACGGCGAAAATCGGGGAATAGCGTTGGGGTCACGTAGATCTCGCTGTATGCCAGTTGCCACAGCAGAAAGTTCGAGATGCGCATCTCGCCGCTGGTGCGGATCAAAAGGTCAACGTCCGGCAGGCCGTGCGTGTAAAGATTTCGCTCAATATCCGCGTCGGAAAGGCGTTCAAGAGATCTGCCGTGATCGAGCAGCTGCTGGGCCGCTCGCCGGGCGGCCTCAACTATCTCTGCCCGGCCGCCGTAATTCAACGCCACGCTCAGCACAGTGCCGGTGTTCTCGGCCGTGTGGGCTGTGGCCCAGGCGATCTCTTTCTGCACGCCTTCTGATAGGCCCGGAATATTCCCGATCGCCTGAAAACGGATGTTGTTTGCCTTCACTTCGCCCATCTCGCTGCGGATATAGCGTTTGAGCATCGACATCAGGCCGGCAACCTCTGCTTTTGGGCGTTTCCAATTCTCGGTTGAAAAAGCGTAAAGCGTCAATGCCTCGATCGGGAGACGAGCGCAGGTGTCCAGCAGAGCGCGGACCGATTCGGCACCGGCCTTATGGCCGAACAGACGAGGCTTTCCGCGCATTTTGGCCCAGCGGCCGTTGCCATCCATGATCACGGCAATGTGCCGCGGCAAGCGCGCCGGGTCGATCAGCGCAAGCAACCGTTCGTCGTCTGAATCTTTTTTGATGACTGGTGCAAATCGGTCGAGCATGTTCGACTATTGGTACTGTTGGGGCACGCTCCCCACTGGCCATCTTTCTACCTTGACGATGGCGTCAGCGTTTATCGGGCCGTAAATATGCGGAAAAGGTTCGTTGTTCGTCGACGGTTCACTGACAAGTGTCGAGGCCAACTTGTTCGGGTCGATCGACAGGATGACCAGTTCGCCCGCATTTGCATAATAACGCTCGATCACTCCATCAAGCTGATCGGCGTAGCTGCAATGTATAAAGCCTTCCGATTCGAGGCTGTCAGCCTCATAGAAAGGCTTGCTCGCGGCCTTCTCCCAAACCTCGGGCAATACGACATGATAAATGTGCATACGAACTTGCAGTGATCCGGGTTGGATCTTAATTATAATCGACCTTTACCAGCGTCAAGCCGCAGGCTGGCGCCGTAACGCCGGCAAGATCGCGGTCGCCGCTGGCCAGGGCCGCCAGAATTGTATCAGAATCTCTTTCGCCCCGCCCGACCTCAAGCAGCGTACCAGCAAGCGAACGCACCATATAGCGCAAAAAGCCGTTTGCGCGAACGCGGAATTCTATGATGTTCGTGCGTGCTCGCCCATCCCATATCGAATCGATACTTGATTCAGTCACATTCCGGACCTTATTCTCGCTTTCGGAAAGCGCGGATGCGAAGGCGGTCCAATCGTGTTCGCCGAGAAGGAACCGCGCCGCAACGCGCATTCGGCCAAGATCAAGCGGACGTGTTTCGTGCAACGCGATCCTTCGCCAGAAGGGCGACATCACCGGCGCGTTGACCACGCGGTAAACATAAGTTTTCCCGACGGCCGAGAACCGCGCGTGAAAATCGTCGTCCGCACGTTCGACATTCATAACCCGTATATCACGCCACAAATTTCCGTTTATCGCGCTGCGAAGCTTTTCTGGTTCCCATGTCCGGCTGAGCTTAACATTTGCCACTTGCCCTTCGGCATGTACGCCCGCGTCGGTCCGCCCAGAACCGGCAACCTTGACGGGTGTTCCCTCAAGAGTGCCAAGCACGCGTTCAAGCTCGCCCTGGATCGTACGGGCATTTTCCTGCACCTGCCACCCGTGAAAATCGGTGCCGTCATATTGGATAAGCAGCTTATAGTTCATTGACAAACACGCATCGGAAGCGTTCGCAGCATATCAGCGAACGTTCGTTAAACTCCAGCCCCAACTCATTTGCTTCTTCAGTAAAGTAGTTCCAGTGAACGTCTCGCCAATACTCATATGACAGGTCGCCTTCACCTTCGTCAAAGGCAAACTGCGCGTCAATTTCCTCAAACGGAAGGTGCCGTATCTCGGTCGTCTGAATAATGCAGATCGGTTCATGGCCAATATCCGTAACGATGCTGAAACCGTCCATTATTGGTGTTTCGTTAGGCCGAAGGGCGTTAGCCGCGGCCAGGCTGGCCGTTGCGGTCTTCTTACGTGCGACAACCAATTCCGCAAGCTCACGCGCCATTTTCGCCGAATTGCCAAAATGCCAGACCTGATACGCCAAGGCCGGGTCAGTGCCGCTGATCGAACAGTACACGTTCCAAAGTTCCGCGGCTTTTTCGTGCGGCGTCATTCGGGACCTCGCTGCATTCGACGATCGTATTGTTCCGCAAAGAACCTGGGCGAACGTTCGTCCATCCTGAAATAAAGCGCAGGTTCGATCAATTCAAGCTCCATCAACAAAAAATCATCGTCTGCATCGCGAACAAGGTCCACGCGGGCATACAGCAGTTCTTGGCCTATCGCTTTCACTGCCTTATCGGCGGTACGGAGCATTGATGGCTCCGGCCGGATCGCCGTGATGATACCGCCGTGTTCTTCCTGCACCCGAAAGTCGTTTGGCTGCGGGGACTTATTTATAGCGTGACTGAATTCGCCGCCAAAATAGAATAGCGAAAACTCTCCTTCGGTGACTATCGCAGGCATGAACGGCTGAACCATGAACTTGCGCATCTTGAAAACACTCTCAAGGCTGGCGTCGTATTCTCGGAGCCGATACGTATGTTCCGCGGTCGCGCTGACGACGGGTTTGATGATCAACTCCTCGGCGGCAAGTTCCCTACGCCATGCGGCAAAGCTTTCAGCGGTATATGCGGCGTCCCAGATCGTTGGCACGATCGGGCTTCCACGCTGTTCCATATCTAGAAGGTAGGTCTTGCTGAGGTTCCATCGGACCGTTTCAAGCGGATTCTCAAGGCGTGCCGCTGAACGGTCGATCTGTTCAAGTACCGCGAGGAACCGCTCCGGTTCTTTCTGATAGTCCCACGTGGTCCGGATGATAACGGCGGCGAAGGCGTTCCAATCGGTGTCGGTTTCCCGCCACGAGACTGTATCAACCCGCCAACCGCGTTCCGCAAGCGGAGGTATCGCCAGTTCGTCGTCGGCCACATAGCCGCTCAAATCGTCCATTGAGAGGAAACAGACGCGCTTCATCCTTGTTTAGTGGAAATACTTCGGCTTCCCGGTTTGACCGCTGGTGTGCCCGCGGCGCACATCGGACATTCGGCCGCGGAGAAGCTTGAAACGTCAAGGCTGACAAGCGAGATGCGGGGTACTCCTACATCGGCCTTTCCGTTTGACCGATCAATGATCGATGCCGCCGCGATAACCTGCCCGCCGGCCTCTTCGAGTGCCGCGATGCATTCCCGGGTAGAACCGCCGGTAGTGATCACATCCTCAACGACCAGAATCCGCTCATCCTGTTTGAGCGAAAAACCGCGGCGCAGGATCATTTTGCCTTCCTGCCGCT
>JADYZI010000016.1 GCA_020853255.1 Acidobacteriota bacterium | reverse complement strand
GGGGCCACCTGCCGGAAAATACTATTCCGTCTTTCAAGAAAGCCATTGACCTCGGTGCGGACACGCTTGAACTGGATGTTGTCATAACCAAGGACCGAAAGGTCGTGGTGTCGCACGATCCGTTTTTTCCGGCCGCGATCTCGCTTGACCCCGAGGGACGCAGGATCGACGCGAAAAAAGAACGCGAGCACAATATTTTTCTGATGCCCTATTCAGAGGTCAGAAAATACGACGTCGGCAGCCTTGGAAATCCGGCATTTCCCGAACAGGTGCCGATGAAGACCCATAAGCCCTTGCTTTCTGAGGTTTTCAAAGAACTAGACCGATACACACGATCAGCACGGCTCCCGTTCGTTCGTTACAATATTGAGATAAAGGCCGGCCCCGAGAACGATGGAAAATTCCAGCCGCCCCCCGCCGAATTTGCCCGGCTCGTTCTTCGCGAGATAAGAAAGGCGGGAAAGGGTAGGCGTTCAAAGGTCCAGTCTTTCGATGTACGGCCGCTCCAGGTGATCAGAAAACTCGATCCATCGCTGAAGATCGCCCTGCTCGTGGGCAACAAAGACAGTATCGAAAAAAGCATCGAACGGCTGGGTTTCAAGCCCGACACGTACAGCCCGCACTATTCGTTGGTCGATGCCGCTACCGTTAAATACTGCCGCGACAATGGCATCAAACTGGTTCCGTGGACCGTGAACGAGATCGCGGACCTTGAGAAAATGAAACAGTACGGCCCCGATGGAATAATAACGGACTATCCTGATCGTGCGGCAACTGTTTTTCGCAAATGAATTTCATCCGCAGGATGGTTGCACGACACGAGCATCCATTATTGGAGCTTAAAAACTATGTCAAACTGCTCACATTTATCAGAAATACGCAATGTAACCGCTAGTGCCGAAGGATGTGAAGATTGCCTTAAGACGGGTGACAAATGGGTCCATCTTCGTCTTTGCGAGATCTGCGGACACGTCGGGTGCTGTGACAGTTCGCCAAACCAACACGCGACCAAGCACTATAAGGCAACATCGCATCCAATCATAAGATCGTTCGAACCGGGCGAGGACTGGGGTTATTGTTATCCGGACGAATTGTTTTTTGAACGGCTGCCGAACGGGTAAACTGAGGCCTCAGCGACGAGTGACATTTTTCGGAAACTAGTTTTGAAAGGGCGGTGACCAATGGTGAATTCAGCTTTCCCCGAAATACCTCTTGAAGCTTGGCGGCAGACAAAGAATACTCTGCATCTCTACTGTCAGATAGTGGGCAAGATCCGGCTGGCAATGCACCCGTGGCTCAATCATTGGTGGCACGTGCCGCTGTACGTAACACCGCGCGGCCTTTCGACACACACGATCCCGTACGGCGGCGGTGACTTCGAGATCGAGTTCGATCTCGGCGAACATGTCCTAAGGATACAAACCAGCCGCAACCAAATTGAGGATTTTGCGCTTTATGACGGGTTGAGTGTAGCTGATTTTTACAGCAGCATTTTTGCCAATCTTGCAAAGATCGGTATCAAACCCCGGATCAACCCAGTTCCGTACGAAGCCCCGTCAACAACCCCGTTCGACGAAGACAGCGAAAACAGGTCATATGACAAAGAATATGTCGAACGCTTTCATCGCACGTTGGTGACCGTGGACGGCCTTCTAACAAAATTCCGCGGCCGCTTTATCGGCAAGTCAACTCCGGTACACATGTTCTGGCACAGCTTCGATCTGGCACTGACCCGCTTTTCGGGCAAACGCGCCCCGGCCCGCGACGGTGCCGGAATGGTCGAGCGCGAGGCCTATTCGCATGAGGTTATCAGCTTTGGCTTTTGGTTCGGCGACGACAACGTTCCGGCCCCTGCATTCTACTCATATACCGCACCCGAACCAACCGGCCTTGCGGATGAACCACTTTCACCGTCGGCCGCCAAATGGCAGGAATCGAACGGCTCGCACATGGCACTGCTGATGTACGACGATGTCCGGACGGCGGATGACCCGAACAGAATGGTGCTCGACTTTCTCGAGTCGTCTTACCAGGCCGGAGCAAAGAGAGCGGTTTGGGATATCAACGAATTCAGCTCAAACGCAGCGGCATAACCGCCCTCACCGGTTTGCTTCAAATCTTTCGTCGTTTTCTTCTCGTACCGTAGTTAGCTCAAAACCGGACCAATTTACTTCTTTTCCTTATACACCCAGCCGTTCTTCATCACGAAGATCGTGCTTTCCATTGCTCTGATATTTTGAAGCGGATCGCCCGCAACCGCTACGATATCTGCATTCTTTCCCGCCGTCAGTGAGCCGATGGCCTTTTCAAGCCCAAGCAGTTTCGCAGCGTTAAGCGTTCCTGCGGTGATCGAATCCAGCGGCCGCATGCCGCCCCATTCGACCATAAGAGTGAATTCATGGCCGTTGCTTCCGTGCGGAATAACGCCCGCGTCAGTGCCAAGTGCGATCTGGATTTTGTTCGCAATTGCCAGCTTGATCGCATGCCGCATTGCCGCTGCCGCGGCCAGGGCCTTTTCTGCCCGATGGCCTTTTAGAACACCGCTTTTGGCAAAACGCTCGACAGTTTCGCCGGCCATAAGGGTCGGGACAAGAAACGTTCCTTTCTGTGCCATCAATCTCGCGCCTTCTTCATCCAGAAACGAACCGTGCTCGATAGAAGCAACCCCGGCCCGAACCGCGATCTTTATGCCTTCGGTACCGTGTGCATGGGCGGCAACCTTTCGTTCAAGCTTTTCGGCCTCTTCGACCATCGCTTTTAGCTCTTCAAAGGTGTACTGCGTCGCTCCCACAGCATCGCCCTCGGACAATACGCCGCCTGTAGCGCATGTTTTTATGACGTCGGCGCCGTATTTGACCTGGTATCGAACGGCGGCGCGCACCTGGTCCGGCCCGTCGGCAATACCTGTCTTATAATCGCCATCGGCTGCTCCCGGCTTGTAGCCGTTCTCGTCGCAGTGTCCGCCGGTTATGCCGAGGGAATGCCCGGCGGTCAAGATCCGCGGCCCGGGTGTCCAGCCGTCGTTTATCGCCTTGCGAATGGCGAGGTCATCAAAATTACCTGCACCGACATTTCTGATCGTGGTAAATCCCGCCATCAGCGTCCGACGGGCATTGTCGACAGCCAGGATCGCACCAAATGAATCATAGTCACGAAATGCAGAGTTCTGACCCTCAGGATCGCCCAGCACGCGGCCAATGATATGCGTATGAACGTCAATGAAGCCCGGCATCAGCGTCGCGTCGCCGAGGTCAATGACCTTTGCCCCGGCCGGAACGGCGACACTAGAGGCCGGCCCGACCGCAACGATCTTGTCGTCCGTGACCAAGACCGCGCCGGTCCGTATCGGCTCGGCGCCTGTTCCGTCAATGACCCGGGCGGCCTTTAGGACAACGGTGCCTTTTCCGGTTTGCAACCCCGGCGCACCAGGCTGCTGGCCCGTCGCAGTCAAACCAAAAACACTGAGTAAAAGCACAATACTGTGAAGCAGAGATCGTCGCATCATCAAAAGTATTCTCCCGAAATAGATTGATCGAACAAGCAGGGGAACGAACTCCCGCGATTATAGTAGTAGCCGGCCTGGAGGCCAAATCGCCTACGGCAAATTTTGTTCGGCCGTATTTCGTGGCACAATTAAAAGTGTTTATAGCGCCGAACACCCAATGATCGATCTCCGAAGCGATACGGTAACAAAACCCACACCTGAAATGCGCGCCGCGATGGCGGCAGCCGAGGTAGGCGACGACGTTTATGGCGAAGATCCAACCATCAACCGCCTTGAACAGCGGGCGGCAGAGATCTTTGAAAAAGAGGCTGCCCTGTTCGTTGCCAGCGGGACAATGGGCAACCAGATCGCCGTCAAGGTCCATACACGGCCAGGCCAGGAGGTAATCGCCGAAGAGCGGTCGCATGTCTTTAACTTTGAGCTTGGAATGGCGGGCATCCTGTCCGGCGTGACGTTTCGGACAGTGCGAAGTTCGGATGGGAGCGGACATCCTACCTGGAATGAAATATCTCAAGCCTATCGGCCCGGTGACGATCATGAGGCTGCGACCGCTTTGATCTGGCTGGAAAATTCACACAACATGGGTGGCGGGACCGTAATGAACGCGGAACATTGTGCCGAGATATGTGAAAACGCACATAAATTGGGTATCTGTGTTCATATTGACGGCGCCCGCATTTTTAATGCGGCTGTTGCCTCAGGTTCGTCGGTCGTTGACCTCACCCGTCATGCGGATTCCGTCCAGTTTTGTCTGTCAAAGGGCCTTGGGGCACCGGTTGGATCAATTTTGGTCGGCAGTGCGAAATTCATTGCCGAGTCCAGACAATGGCGAAAACGGCTCGGCGGCGGGATGCGGCAGGCCGGGATAGTTGGTGCGGCAGGGCTGCTGGCGCTTGAACAAAGCCCACAGCGGCTTGGGGAAGATCACGTGAATGCCCGGGCACTTGCGGAAGGGCTTGCTCAGCTCGACGGTATCGGGATCGACCCGGAACACGTTCGGACCAACATAGTGATCTTCGACGTCACTGGCACAGGTAAAACTCAGGCGGATATTTGCCGGGAGCTGCGAGGTCATGACATTCTCGCAAGCGGCTGGGACGAGGCGATCCGTATGGTCACGCATCGCAATATATTGCCAGATGATATTCCCACAGTTCTTCAAGCGATGCGGCAAGTGCTAAATTAGTATTTTGGGGTTTCTTGTGTTTCATGCCTTGACCCAGACAGTGAACAGAACACAAGGTGACAATGAATATTGAAGAATTCAAAGAGATGTGTCTTTCGTTCCCTCACGCGACGGAAGATGTTAAGTGGGGAAAAGATCTTTGTTTCCTTGTGGGTGGCAAAATGTTCGCGGCGGCCGGACTAGATGAACCTGCGGGCAAGTTCTCGTTCAAGTGTACGCCCGAAAAATTTGCCGAACTTGTGGAACGGGAAGGCATCATTCCGGCACCATATGTTGCTCGTTACCATTGGGTCGCTGTCGAGGAACCCAACGCCTTGAGCGATGAGGAGATCGAGGACCTGATATCGCGGTCTTACTTGCTTGTGTTCGAAAATCTACCGCTCAATGAACGGAGAAAACTGGGAAAGCCATGATCATCGCCATTGACGGACCGTCTGGTGCAGGCAAATCAACGCTCGGCAAGATGCTTGCGAAAAAGCTCGGCCTCCTGTACCTCGACACTGGTGCGATGTATCGCGCGGTCGCCCTTGCCGTCGTCCGAAAAGATATTTCATTCGACGACCAGGAGGCGGTGGCCAATATTGCCCGCGAGTCCCGCATCGAGTTGCTCGGCGAACCCAAATCGCTCAAGGTGTTCTTGGACGATCAAGACGTTTCGGCTGAGATACGAACGCTTGAGGCTGCCCAGGCCGCATCGATCGTCTCGTCCAACTCCGCCGTCCGCCGCATTATGGTTGAGCATCAGCGGCAGATCGGCCTCTCTGCACCTAACGGCTGTGTTCTCGAGGGCCGCGATATCGGCAGCGTTGTTTTCCCGAACGCCGACATCAAGTTTTTCCTAACCGCCAGGCCCGAGGCCCGTGCACGGCGTCGATTTGAGGAAGATCATGCAAAGGGACGCAGTTCGACGTATGAGCAAACCCTTGCCGAGATAAATGAACGTGACCGGCGAGACGTCTCACGGGACGATTCGCCCCTGACCATTGCCGACGACGCTGTTGTGATCGACACCAGCGAACTCGATCTTGCGGAAGTTTTTGAACAAATGATCGCTGTTGTACATGGTGTAAAAAGTGAAGCTGCCTAAATTCCTATTCCGAAGCCCAGCCTGGTTCGCATTCTTCATCACTGTTGGCGTCTTGGCCTTCTGCCTGCTGATCGGGGCCCTGTTCTGGATAAAACTATGGTTTGACTAAGCAAATATCTCTCGCTAAGATTGATGATTGCTCTTTTATGCTCCCGTAGCTCAGTTGGATAGAGCAACGGCCTTCTAAGCCGTAGGCCGCAGGTTCGAATCCTGCCGGGGGCGAGAACGATTTTGGGATCGGATCATGCTGATTGGTCCAAATTCACCAT
>JADYZI010000015.1 GCA_020853255.1 Acidobacteriota bacterium | reverse complement strand
CGATCAGCAATTCGATGAGTGAGAAACCTTTCTGATTTTTCATTTCTAATTCACAAGCTCCTAAAGTAAGTCGTTCAAGTTCTACCTTTCCCAGGCTGCCTGACCTATTACAACCACCGTGCCAAAGCGCGGGAATGGTGGGTGCCCGCAAATCATTAGTGGCGGAACCGCTGTAATGACAGTGATTTAGATAAGCCTAAGGGGTGAGGAAGCAGGAGCCGACGGCCCTTGAACAAATGCAGTTTCGCCGAGAGTGATAACAGAATTTGGTAACGGCACGATGACAAAAAGTGTCAGAGGGTGAACTGCTGAGCGAAGCGTGTGCTCGAGTTCGTGAATTCTTGTGTTTTGTTTCGGATATTTCGTGGATCTGTATTTCGCTTGTCTTTTGAGCCAATGCTTGACATTCCAGCGGCCAAAGAATATCTTATTGAAATCGAATTTCATTTTCATAGTAGTCGAGGAAACATCTTTATATGATCATGACAAAACTTAAGGAATCCACACGCGGCCAGCATGAGGCACTTGAATCGGTTGTGGATGTAATGAATAGATCGCTGACGAGCGAAGGATACAAATCCCTTTTGGTCAAATTTTACAGATTCTATTCAGCGATCGAGCCTCGTCTTCCGGACGGCGAGATGCTCGAGGCTGGCCTTGATATTCGGCCGAGGCTGAAAACCCAATTGCTTGAGGCTGACCTGAAGTATCTTGGGGTGGCACCGTCATCCACATCGCCCTGGGCCGGTATTCCGAAAACGAGGAACGCGGCCGAGGCGTTCGGTGCAATATATGTAATGGAAGGCGCGACGCTTGGCGGGCAAGTGATCACGCGGCATTTGACGCAGCATCTTGGGCTCACACCGAAACAGGGCGGGGCATTTTTTAACAGTTACGGCCGGGAGGTCGGCCCAATGTGGAAGGCGTTTGGCGCGGCTGTAACGGCGTATTCGGAAAAGCACCCGGAGACCGATGACGTGATCGTGCGGTCTGCCGGTGAAACCTTTGACAGCTTTCGCAAATGCTTCGAACAACCGCTCCACGCTGAGGCCACGGGTTAGTAGATTGCTTCTTTTCGTTATTTTCGTGGTTTGGTTTATGGATTTCGTGGTAATGGCCGAAAACCTAAACCACGAATTCCACGAAATAAGACACGAAATACACGAAAAGACGTGAAAAATTCGCATTTTCGTGCTGGGCGTGGCAGTTTTACACGCTGGCCGATGTCGTAAACCCTTTATTTACTTCATTCTGACCGAGGTACGGCCATTGCGATAGGTGAAATATATTCCGTAGATGGCTGGACGGCCCGCCACCGTAAGTTTCCTTTTGATTAGGAGTTCATATAGTGACCAAAATTCAAGCTTTACTATTTGCCATATCTCTTTTGTTTTTTGTTTCAGTTACAACCGCACAGACGCCGTCTATTTCCGGCCGGGTCGAAGACTCAGCCAAGGCGCCGGTCGCCGGAGCTACCGTCATTCTCAAAAATAGGATCACAGGAGCGGAACACACTGCGGTGACTGACCAACAAGGCCACTTTTCGTTCGACGCGGCGGCCGACACCGCGCAATTTGATCTTATCGTTACCGCCGCCGGGTTTGGCCGTACGGTCAGGACGTCGATCCCGGCCAATGGCGATCTCTTGGTGACACTGAACCCTGCCGCGCTTAACGAGCAGGTAACGGTGACGGCCACGCGGACGGAGGTCGCGGTTGCCGATACCGCTGTCCCGGTGAGCGTTATCGACCGTGAAGAGATCGAACGCAAGAATGTGAACACGATCGGCGATATTTTCCGGTCATTGCCGGGAGCTTCGACGACAAATGAAGGGGCATTTCAGGTCCGGCCGCGGATCCGCGGGCTTGAGAGCAATCGTTTGCTTATTCTGGTTGACGGCGAACGCCTGAATAACAGCCGCACGTCGGCCCAGTCGGGAATTGAGATCGGGCTGGTCGAAACGTCGCAGATACAGACGGTCGAGGTCGTTCGCGGCAGCGGTTCGGTCCTGTACGGCACTGACGCGTTGGCGGGAACCGTCAACATAATCACACGCGACACACCACCACGGCGCGATAATGGATTTCGCTTTGGCGGCGTGCTTAATACGTTCTACAGCTCGAACGAGAACGGGCGGCGAGGAAATCTTGAGGTAAATGGCTCGGGCAAGTTTTTCGCGTTCCGCGTCGCTCAATCGATGGACCGGTTTGATAATTACTTTACGGGCAAGCCCGACCCGGCCGAGGCGGCACGGCTTCGCAATGAGGAAGATCTGCAGATCACGGATGATGGCGAGGTACTGAACTCGCAGTCGCACGGCAGCAATAGCCAGGCGACGATGCGGTTCTTTTTTAATGATACGAACACGCTCAGGGTCAACTACGACCGTCGGCGTGCGGGCAATATCGGCTCAGCCGGCCTTGCGGGTGCAAATACCGGCACGCCGGAATTTATCGGCGTTTTCAACGGATTTTTCCCCTTCAGCAATCGCGACCGGTTCAATGTTCGATATGACGTTGCGGCATTGACCGAGAATCTGCAGCGCGTCACGGCCAAGGCTTTTTATCAAACACAGTATCGGAATTTTACGAATATCCTCACCGTTCCGGCGTTTCAGCCATTCTTTCCCGGGCTTTATCAGTTCAGCGAAACTGTGACGGATACCAAAACGTCAGGATTTGACGTTCAGACCGACTGGTTGTTCGGGCGGCACAACATTGTCGCCGGCGCTAGCTATTTCCGCGACGACAATACTGACCGGAGGCTTATCGTGTCATCAACGACCGCGTGGTCACCGAACCAGACCGTTCGTCACTCGCGCAGCGTGCCGAATGCGTATCTGGCAAACATCGGTGTTTTTGTGCAGGACGATCTTCGCGTAAGCAAGCGGTTGCGGTTGATCGGCGGCTTTCGATTTGACCGGTTTACTACGGCATCCGAGCCGACCGAGAATTTTGCGATCGACCCGCGGCTCACCGCCGCACAGATCGAATCTCTCGGCCTGACCGGTTTGCCTGACGGGCTGAACGTCAAGAATTCGGCGTACACGGGCGATATAGGGGCGGTTTATACGCTGACGCGAAATATCAACCTTTCGGCCCGGGTGGGCCGTTCGTTCCGAACACCGAATATTTCCGAACGGTTCTTTACAGATGCCGGTTCGGCCGAGGGATTTGTTGTCGGCAATCCGACGCTTGAGCCGGAAACGGGCATCAACTTTGACACCGGGGCGAGATTTCAAACAAAAAGGATTGCGGGTTCGGTGACGTATTTTAATAACTATTTCAACAATTTTCTGGCAACGCAGTACACCGGAATATCGATCCCGCAGGGGCCGGGCCGCTTTCTGGACGTTTACCAAACCCAGAATGTCCGCCGAGCACGTATCCAGGGGTTTGAGGCCGAGGCAGAGGCCCCGTTCAAGATAAGCCTTGGGTATCTAACGGCTTACGGTAATTTCAGCTACTTGCGAGGTGATGATCTCAATGCGGCCACACCAGCCGAACGGCCGTTGGATTTTATCAGTCCATTCCGAACCAATGCCGGGTTTCGCTGGCAGAACTTTGGCAAGAACTACTATTTCGATTACAACGTCCGGATCGTCGGGAAGCAAAATCGGCTGTCGGAAGGTTATCTGATACCGGTGAACAACGGGCCTGAACCGGGTTATGTCACGCACAATCTTGGCGGCGGGTATTATTTCAGGATGGAGCGGTTCAACTTCAATGTAAATGCAGGTATATCGAATGTGTTTGACCGATATTTTAGCGAACAGTTCACATTTGCCCCTGCACGCGGCCGGTCGTTCACGATAGGTACTACGATCGAGATCAAATAGGGATCGATGCGGAAGCACGCACGGGGTAGGTGCATGGTTGCGCGATAGAATCGATGCCCTTACTTCGTGCGGGCCTCTGCAAACTGACGGATCGATGCGGAAGCACGCACGGAGTAAGTGCATGGTCGCGCGATAGAATCGATGCCCTTACTTCGTGCGGGCTTCTGTAAACTGTCTGCAAACTGACGGATCGATGCATAAGCACGCACGGAGTAAGTGCATGGTTGTGCGATAGACCTTATGCCCTTACTTAGTGCGGGCTTCGGCAATAAGAAGTGAAAAAAAAAAGCTCCGCGGACTAGACGGAGCAATAGAGGATTAAAGATGGGTAAGATCCGGCCGGGAAATTGCCAAACCCGGTCAAATATTGTTATTTAAGCCAATAACATATACCCACTCAAGCTGTGCGCAAGCCCCCAAGCCATGCGCACGATAATTTGACGCAAGATTTGTGCCGCGCTTTGCCTACAAATTATTAACTTCTAATATTGCAGCGTTTACATAGATATACCTAAACAGAAATATTAAGGAAGTGACGCATATGGCCGGACTAAAACAAGTCGTTCGCGCGGAAAATTGGCGCGGCAATTTCGTACAGAAAAGCTTCACGCCTCCTTGCCTTTTTTCAAAGATAGATCGAACCTGATACTCTAATCCTATGAAGCTCATTTTTTCGCTGCTCGTTGCGATATTTGTTATGACCCAATCATCATTTGGCCAGGTGGCCTATTCTGATGCACAGTCACGAGTATTCGACGGTAAGGGAGCCGACGCGTCGATCGCGGCTATCGTAAAGGCAGCGGGCGACGCCGATGTGGTGTTTTTGGGTGAAGAACATGACGATGCGGTCGGCCACGCGTTTCAGGCAGAGGTTTTCCGTCGGCTGGTCGCGGCCTATTCCGGCCAACGCCCGATCGTGCTTTCATTGGAGATGTTCGAGCATGATGTCCAGATCGTGTTGGACGAATATCTGGCCGGCCTGATATCCGAGCAGCATTTTCTTTCAAGCTCGCGGCCGTGGGGCAATTACAAAACAGACTATCGGCCGCTGGTCGAATTGGCCAAAGAGAAGAAGCTGACGGTCATCGCGGCCAATGCACCAAGGCGTTATGTGAACATGGTTTCACGGGGCGGCCGCGGAGCTCTCAGTGGGCTGTCGAAGACCGCGAAAAGCTGGATCGCGCCGCTTCCGTACGCCGAGGCGTCGCCGCAATATTCGCAGAAGTTCAAGGCCTTGATGGGCCCGAGCGCAGAGGCGCAGATGGGAATCGACAACATCCTGTCTTCGCAATCACTGTGGGACGCGACAATGGCTTACTGGATAACAGATGGCCTAAAGCGTCAGAAAAATGCGCTTGTTGTCCATTTAAACGGCAGTTTCCACACCGCCAGCAGGCTCGGGACGGTGGAGCACCTGCTTCGATACCGCCCAAAAACAAGGGCGATCGTTGTAACGATGAAACCTGAGACAGACTTCAAGTCATTTGACCAGGCAAAATACGCGGGGCTGGGAGATTTTGTTGTATTGACAGATGGTTCGGTCCCGAGGAGCAAGCGGTAAAGTTTTAATACGCGGCCTTCGTGTCTTCGCTTTGTGGCCTTTGTGTTAAAGAAAGAATTTAAACACAAAGACACGAAGCGAAGACACGAAGGCCGCGGAGAGCATTTGGGTTCAGAGCACGAGTGCTAATTCGCCCTTACGGCCGTAAAGCTGACGATACCAATGCCGGGGACATCCATAGTTCCGCTCATCTTATCGCCCTCAACGGTTGCGTCAACACCTATCGTCATTGCCTGGCCTTGTACATCGGCCTGCAGAATGGCCTTGACCTTGAGTCCGCTGATCTTGCCTTTCTCGAATATTCCGCCGCCAGCGGCTGATGCCATTGTGCCGGTAAAGTCAGTACCGGACTGCTTGAACTCGACGGCAAGGCCGATCACCTGGCCTCCGGCGTCGACCGACATTGTCCATTTGCCCGCAACATTCGCGGCAGGGCCCTTTCCTTCATCAGTTCCATTTCCGGCGCCGGGAGCCGCTATTGTGACCGCTTTCGGATCGACGGTTATCTCCTGCAGCCTCTTTTCGACCGCCGGCGTCATCGATTCCTGATACCGTCCGCCTATATGTTTGGCAAGGAATTTCTCCGACGCGGCGATCATCGCCATGTTGTTTACCGGCCGGGCAAAGCCGTGGCCTTCATCCGGTGCAACGAGATATTCGACCGGATAATTTCGTTTCTGCAAGGCGTAAACGATCTGATCGGACTCGCGTTTATTGACACGCGGATCGTTCGCTCCCT
>JADYZI010000014.1 GCA_020853255.1 Acidobacteriota bacterium | reverse complement strand
TAACGGTGTTCACGCCGTCGCAAGATGCCCAAACAAATGCGGCACTGTCGTTAAGGCAGTGGGCTTTGTTGGTCTCAGTATCATAAACGAGCATTTCGCCCGGCATCTCTTGAACTACGAGTCCGCGCTTTCGGGCTTTCGGGGTGTGCGAATCAGACATTTAGAATCCTCCAGTCAACAGTTAAAGCGTAAAACAAAGCACTAAAACGCCATATTTTACATAAGTTTTGCTAGATATTGCAATAGCTTTTCACCAAAGCGGGGCGCGTGAGTTCGCTTTGATTGTACAATTAAAGCACCATTCATCACCTCGTGCAACACACGAATCGAGTATGCAGGGTTTACCAGGATCGGAAGCGTGTACGGCGTTATCGTCATTATTCCCTCGGCCGGAGTCAATCTTTTCGGGCGGAACGGAGCGTTTTCCTTATAGCTTGTAAACAGAACCGCTCCAACCGGAAGCGGCTTCTTTTTCTTTAGATCGGCCTTGTCAGAGACATTGACAGTATATGGGCGATATTTCCCGTCCGTCGTCCTCATATTGATCGGCCTAGCGTACGGGTGGACACGTCCATTCTTGTCGAGGATCGCAAACTCATCCGAAAGGTACTCTGCGCCAAGCTTGACGAGTTCGAGGACCAGCGTTGATTTTCCGGAGAAACTCTTGCCCGGAATAAGGAGAGCTTTGCCATTGATTCCGACAGCACCAGAATGAATGAAGACGCGATCAGGGCAATATTCTCCGATCCGCACACGCAAATAGCTGTCGAAATACTTGAACACGCCGCGTTCGATCTCGTTCTCGGCGATGATCGCACCGTTGTGTTCGACAAATGTCCCTAGTTCCTTGTTCCGTCCGAAAACGAACGTGTGGTCTGGACGCTTCTGCGTCGGCCTTAGGTTTCCGATCAGGGCCTTATTTGCGGTCTTGATAGCCTTTTCCAGGAGTCGGGCATTGCGGGACTCAAAGCGTATTGGGACGCCGAACGAGATAAAGTTTTGGCTATATGGCGCTGATGTCACTCGGCGGAAGCCCTCCGCCTTGCAATAGAATATTCGACCGCCAAGAGCAATAGACCCGCAGCAGCTGCGGCAACCCACGCCGGCACGAGGCTGTGCCCGATCGCCGGCATCGTTACTGCGACGATGGTGATAGAGAAAGCGAGAATGCCGTAGAAAGTTGAGACCGTTGCGTGCGAATATCCGCGGATGACGAGTTGCTGATAAATGTGGTTTCGGTGGGCGTGCCAGATCTTTTCGTGCCGCAACAGTCTCTTGAAAAGAGTATAGAAAGCATCGAACATAAAGGGCCAAAGGAGCAGGCACGCGACCGGAAATGCCAGGATACGCACGCCCGAACCCGGCGACGAGAGCAGGCCGATACCCGAAAATGTAAATCCTAGGAAGGCACTTCCTGCATCGCCCATAAAGATCTTGGCCGGCTGCCAATTGAAGATCAGGAAGCCGAGAGATGCCGCAAAGATCAGGCACGCCAAGACCGCGATCGAGGCTTCCCCCGAGATGACACCGAGAGCACACCATCCGGCAGAAGCGGTGAGAGCTTGTACGCCTGCGATGCCGTCGATGCCGTCCATAAAGTTGTATGCGTTTATAAACCAGACGATAAAGAAGAGTGAGATTACGAACTCAAGCACTCCTGACACTTCCACCATTTGGCCGCCGAAAAAGATCGGATATGCCCCGCGATCGACAAGAAGCAGCGCGGCCGCGATCAGATGTACCGCGATCCTCACGACAGGAGGAAGGTCTCGAACATCGTCGATCCAACTGACCACGACGATCAGAACCGCACCGGCAAGAAACCCATACGCGATCTCCTGACGAAAGGCCATCGAATAAATGGTAAATGCGGTTAGCGAGACAAGTGCGATAACGATGCCGCCGCCTCTTGGCGTTGGCTCCGAATGCGAGCTTCTTTCGTTCGGAATATCGAGCATTCCTTTTCCGAGGGTCCACTTTCTGACGAAGTAAACACCGACGGCCGAGATCACCGCGGCAATGAGGGCTAGTATTAGGAGGTAAGGCGTGTTCACCCGAGCAATGTCCTCCGATATGCCGAAAGGGCCGTCTCAAGCGAATATTTTTCTACCGCGGCATGGCGTGCTCGCTCGCTCATGGCCGCCAAACCTTTTGGATCGTTTGCGAGATATTCCAATGCGTCCAGAAGGCCACCTACGTCACCGGGTGTAGAGTTGACGCCAACATTGTCGTCCTTGGTAACGAGATCGACCTCGCTTCCCTCTTCGGTGATCGCAACAATTGGTTTACCGGCAGCCAGGATATTGTATGTGCGGCTCGGCATCGAAACTCCTTTCATCTTTGAGACTAGCGAGACGATCCCGGCGTCACATGCATTTAGGAAAACGGCCTGGTCCTCTCGCGGCCTCGGTTCGAGAAGCGTAACGTTCGCCGGTTTCTCGTCTGTAATGAAGTTCTCAATAAGTTTACGCTTGACGCCAGCCCCGAGGAACACAAAATGGAACCGCGACCCCGGATCGGAATCCAGCGTCTTTGCGGCCGCGAGGATCGTTTCGATGTCGTTCGGATAACCCATATTGCCAGCATAAAGTATGACAAAGCGATCCGAAATGCCAAGCTCTTTGAGCAATGGATTTTCGGTTCGTGGGCGAGGCTCAACGTTCTCAAGCTCAGCCCAATTCGGGATCACTGAGATCGGGATATCCAGGCCTTGAGTTTTCCTGG
>JADYZI010000013.1 GCA_020853255.1 Acidobacteriota bacterium | reverse complement strand
TTCGGGGAGATACAGCCGGTCAAAAATGCGGCCGAGATCGCGAGTATGCCTATAATGTATGAATGCGTACTGCTCTTCCTTATAAACATCTTCAGTGTCTGATGTCCTCTTCGAAACTGATGTTGCCCTCACAACTTAACGCGTAAAAATTGGCCTCAGAGGCACCAAACCGAAAATAATACCACGTGCGTTCGCGATTAGCCTAGCAATGAAATACGTGCTTTGGCCGGGCCGCGTTCCCAAAAGATGCGTCCGCCCGGCGAAACCAAAACAAAAGACGCGGGCCGCGAAGGCAATTTGCCCGTCGCCGCCCGCGCCGATCGTCAGCTATCAAGCACAATTCAGGTCGTAAACACGCCTGTGGCCCGCGTAAAGTAGTCCGCCATCGTAAAGGCAAACATGATCGCCATCCAGAAAAAACTCGCTATAACCGCCAGCCAGATAAGTTTTGGACTCCAGTAAACGTGCATGAAGAACAACATAACGCACGCCATTTTTGTGAACGCGATCAGGAGGGCGACCAGCGTGTTCGCCCCCGGGAAGATAAAATCCAGATCGATCGTTGCGACCCAATACGTCAAGATCGTCCCAACGACCAGCACAGCAAAGACCCCAAGATATTTGGGGATCGTCATGTGATCGTGCTCCATGTGTACGTGTTCAGGATCTTTCGCCATATATACGTTCGAGTGCCGGTTCGTGAATTCCGCCGCTCAGGCGGCCCGGGCTTTACTAAGATCAAGATTCCAAAAATAACAATGGTCCCGCCAGCCGGCCGGCGGAGGCCTAAACGCTAGTGCATAAAATGCCGGCCGAGCAGATAAAGAAGCGGGAACAGGAATATCCATACAATATCGACGAAGTGCCAGTAAAGCCCCGACATTTCGACCGGCATATAGTATTCGGAATTGTAATTCCCCTTCCACGCGGTCCAAAGCAGCCATGACATCAATCCAAGCCCGATGATCATGTGCAGCGCGTGCAGGCCCGTCATTACGAAATACAGATAGTAGAAGATCCGGACGATGCCCTTGAACTTCTCGATATCGATCTGGCCGCCTGAATAGTAGCCAAAGCGCTCGGACGGCGTCAGGATATTCTCATCCTGCGCTAACTTTGCCAGCGAACAATCCGTCCACAAAAAGTCGCCCCGCGGGTTTGGATGTACGGCCGGAGGAGCATTGTGGTCCACTTCCCAGCATGGTTTCTCGACTTCGAGATGGGCGTTCTTGTCGGCCTTGACGCGTTGGTTCAAGCCAGCCATCGGCACAAGCCCGTGGTGGTACTTGTCCGTGTATTCGATGCCCTTTACACCGAGAAACACCGCACCAAAGAACATTGTCAGGATGATCATTATCACCTGCATGTTCCGGTTGCTTTTCTGGGCGTAATACACCGTCAGTGCCATCGTCAATGAACTGACGATCAGAACAAGCGTGTTCAGCCCGCCCCAGAACGCGTCCAGGTGATTACTGGCGGCCGCGAACGCCATCGGGTACCGTGACCGATATACCAGGTAGGCCGTGAACAGGCCGCCGAAGAACATGATCTCCTGAGCAAGGAACAGCCACATCCCGATGGATACGGACTCTTCCTGCTGCTTCATGTCCTCGAACTGGTGCTGCAGCCCGGGTTCGTGATAAACGAATTTGTCTGATGCGTGTGCCGACATAAACTATGTTTTGAGTCCCGCCCGTCAGGCGGCCTCCTAGAACTTTTCAGCTTGTCCCGGCCTGCTCTTAGGCGAACCGCTGCCCGCGGCGGGACTCAAAACCAAAAGCGAAATTTTAACCGACCGGTGCAAGATCGCGTCTTCGGTCTTCTTCAAGATCGAGCCCATTATCTTCGCCGAATTCATAGGCTTCCCACGTGACCACCGGCATCTTCTCAAAATTCTCGGTCGGCGGCGGCGAAGAGGTCCGCCATTCGAGCCCGGGAAGCCGCCACGGGTTATCGCCCGCCGGTTTTCCATAGACCAGCGAATGGAGCAAATAGATGACCGGCAGCAGCATACCGATACCGAGCACCGATGCTCCGGCCGTGGAGAAGATATTCAATACCTGCATTTCAGGCGGATAGGCCGCATAACGCCGCGGCATTCCCATATATCCGAGGATAAGCTGCGGAAAAAACGTCAAATTGAACCCGACGAAGACAAGCATGGCCGAGGTCTTTCCCCAAAATTCGGAGTACATCTTTCCGGTTATCTTTGGCCACCAGTAGTGCAGTCCGCCAAGGTACGCGACCACCTGTCCGCCAACCATCACGTAGTGAAAGTGCGAGACGACGTAGTAAGTATCGGTAAGGTGTACGGTCAACCCAATTGCGCCGAGATACAACCCGGTCAAGCCGCCGATAAGGAACAGGCCCATGAACCCAATGCCGTAAAGCATTGGCGTGCTGAAGTCGATCGAACCCTTGTACAGCGTAGCGGTCCAGTTGAACATCTTGATCGCCGAAGGTATGGCAACGACCATGGTCAGGAACGAGAAGACCATGCTCGCATAGATCGACTGTCCGCTGACGAACATATGGTGTCCCCACACGAGAAAACCGAATACCGCGATAGCAATGGATGAGAACGCGATGAACTCGTAGCCGAAGATCTTTTTACGCGAAAAATTCGAGATCAATTCGCTGACCACGCCCATGCCCGGCAGCACCATGATATAAACAGCAGGGTGCGAATAGAACCAGAACATGTGCTGGAATAATATCGGATCTCCGCCGATGGCCGGATCGAATATTCCGACGCGGGCGACACGTTCTATGGCAACCAACAGTACGGTGATCGCCACGACGGGCGTACCCAGGATCATCACCAGGCTGACGGCGTACATTGCCCAAACGAACAGCGGCAGTCGGAACCAGGTCATTCCCGGCGCCCTCATCGTATGGATGGTCACGATAAAGTTCAGTCCGGTCAAGATAGACGAGAAACCATTGATAAATATTCCAACGCCTACCGCAAGAACATAACTATTGGAAAAGGTCGTGCTATACGGTGTATAGAACGTCCAGCCAGTGTCGACACCGCCCTGCATAAGGCCGTACAGGGCCATGGCACCGCCGAGCCAGTATAAGTAGAGGCTCAGCAAATTGATCCGCGGCAAGGCCAGGTCCTTGGCCCCGATCATGATCGGCAGCAGAAAGTTTCCGAGAACCGCCGGGATAGACGGGATCAGGAAGAAAAAGATCATCAGGATCCCGTGCTGAGTGAAGACCTTGTTATAAGTACCCGTCTCCAATAGATCGCTTGCGGGCGTAAGCAGCTCCAGCCTTATCGTAGCGGCATAGACCCCGCCCATGAGGAAAAACACGGAGACCGAGATCAAATACAGTATCGCGATCCGCTTGTGGTCCTTGGTCAAAAGCCAGGATTTAAGCGTGGTCCCGTTCGTTAAGTAATTCAGTTTAGGCTTGTCGGAAAATCCTGAGCCGATCACATCTGCGCTTTGCATAATTCTACCTGCTGCTTATCTGCTGCTGTTTGCCGCCGGAGCTTTCGGGTTCGTGCTCAGCCGGTTCGCTGTCGCGGCGGCCGAATTTCCCGCTGGGGGCGGCGCGGCCGCCGTAGGTGCCGGCGTACTGCCCGATGTTCCGGTCGATGAGGAACCCGACGGTGCTGTAACACCGCTGAGCGATTTAATATATGCGACCAGGGCAAGCAACTGCTCTTCGGTAACCTGTCCTTTGAATGTCGGCATGATCGGCTGATAACCTTCGACCACTTTCGCCCCCGGATTCAGGATCGATTCGCGGATATAGGCCTCATCTGCCACGACCGTACCGCCGCCGGCCAGTTTCACCTCATGTCCAAAAATGCCTTCCAGCTTAGCCCCACGCTGCTGCGGGCCGCCCGCGTGACACGAGGCGCAGCCAAGTTTATTCTCAAAAAGATCGCGGCCCTGCTCGACCGGGGTTTGCCCTGAAACGTTGCCGCCTAGCCACGCCTCATAATCTTCCTTTGACATCACATTCACGTAGCCGACCATTCCTGAGTGGTTCAACCCGCAGTATTCCGCACAAAACAGGTGATACTTTCCGGGCTTTGTGGCGTTGAACCACATATAGGTGTATCGGCCCGGAACCGCATCGACCTTGGTGCGAAACGCCGGGATGTAGAATGAATGCAGGGCATCTTCGGTCGTCAGCGTAAGCTTTATGTTGGTGTTGACCGGAACGTGAAGTTCATTGATCTCCCGCTGCCCGCCTTCATGCTGGATCTTCCACATCCACTGTTTGCCGACGACATAGATTTCCGTCCCCTCGTCCGGCATACGGTACTGGTTATAGTAAACGTACGCACCGCCAAGGAAGATCGTCATTGAGACAATGAACGGAATGATCGACCATACCGTTTCAAGGACTATGGAGCCGTGGATCTCTTCCGGGGTCGCGTATTTCTCCCTTTCGCGGTATCTGATCGCGAAATAGAATATTGCAACGATGATCGGGATGGAGAATACAAGGCTGACGATCAGCAGGTAGTAATACAGGT
>JADYZI010000012.1 GCA_020853255.1 Acidobacteriota bacterium | reverse complement strand
TCTTTGCGGACACTCCGCCGTATATTATCCGTTCGATCGGCGGCGTAAAGATCGGCATTATCGGCCTGCTTTTGCCTGAAACAAAAGAAACATCGTCGATGGAGGCAAGCCTGAACGTGACCGATTACTGCGCCGTGGCAAAGCGGCTTGTGCCCCGCATGCGACGGGCCGGCGCAAACGTGATAATCGGCCTCACGCACATGTTCATGGCCCAGGACAAAAAGCTGGCGCGCTGTGCCGATCTCGATCTGATACTCGGCGGCCACGAACACACGCTGCTCCAATCGTCGGCCAACGGCACGCCGATATTCAAGATGTGGGCCGACGCACGCGAGGTCGGCCGCTTTGATCTTTACATAAACAAAAAGACCGGTCGGCTGCAAAGCATGGATTGGCAGATAATCCCCGTCACTGACGAGATTCCCGATGCGCCGGAATTCGCTCCGGTCTTTGCTAAGTATAAAGACCTGCTTGAAAAACTATCTGTCAGGGTCGGTGCGACCGCCGTTGAACTTGATGCTCTTTCGCATTCCGTGCGGACAAAAGAGACCAATATCGGCAACTTCATTGCTGACGCTTACCGCAACGCCGCCGACGCCGATGTCGCTCTCGTGAACGGCGGCTCGATCCGGGCGGACCTGACTTACAGCCCCGGCCTTTTGACAATGCGCGATGTGCTTTCGATGCTGCCGTTCAACAACCCGATCGTGAAGGTTGAGGTTTCAGGCAAATTGCTCGCTGACATCCTAGAACACAGTGTGGCCCGAAGTGCCGAAGACGGCGATCCCGGCCGCTTTCCGCAGATCTCGGGAATGAGCTTTAAGTTCGACACCCGCAAACTTCCCGGCCAGCGAGTCTCGGACATTATGATCGGCGGCAAACCGCTGGATGAGGCAAGGAACTATACGCTTGCGACATCCGATTTCCTCGTCTCGCGCGGCGGCGACGGCTATACGATGTTCAAAAATGCCAAAGTTCTAACCCCGGCCGACAAAGCGCCAAAGGATTCCGACGTTTTCGAGCAGGCCATCCGTTCAGCTCCGGATTCGACGATCAGCCCGAAACTGGAAGGAAGGATCGTGCGCATCGGGTAAGCGATCTCTGCGGACAACCACGACGTAGATTGAATGGCTAGGGTGCAACGAGTACCGCGAACGGAACCAATATTCAGACATCGCCAAAGGCGACAAACTTATAAAGCCTAGGGTGCAGTGAATAAAACGAGCGGAACCCTAGGCTGCGGAAGAGCAGGATCTAGCTCGCTGAAGGGAAGCAACAGACTCTGCCAAAAAATCGGCTATCTAAGATCAGACAAATTCCGCAAACACCTCATTTGAGAACAGCATTCCCTTTCTCGTGAGTTTTAGCGTACCGGCGGCGAGTTCCACAAGGCCGTTTTCATAGAGTCGTGCTAACTCGGCAGCATGGGTTCTGGATAGATCGCTTCCAAATCGCTGCTCATATTCGTTCAGGTCAATTCCCTGATCTAACCGCAAACCAAGAAAGACGAACTCGGATGCCGCATCGATAGCCTCGCGTCCGGCCATTGCCGACGACTTTTCCTCGATGCGTTTAACGTAGGCAGCCGTGTCGCGTTCGTTCCAGTAACGGTTCACGCCGTCAAAGGAATGTGCCGAGACCCCAAAGCCGTAAACGGGATCGAGCCCCCAATATTTTGTGTTGTGCCGCGATTCAAAACCGGGCCGGGCAAAATTTGATATTTCGTATTGCAGCAAACCAGCCGACGCCGTTCGATCAAGCAGCAACTCGTACATCGCGGCCGCGGCATCCTCATCCGGCATCGGCCGCCGGCCTGACCTTAACTGCTCTGCCAACGGCGTGCCTTGATGCACTTCGAGCAGATACAGCGACAAGTGCTCAGGCCCCATTGCAAGAGCTTCGTCCAAATTCCGCTCCCAATCCTCAAGCGTCTGTCCCGGCAATCCGGCGATCAGGTCAAAGCTGATGTTCGTAAAACCGGCATCGCGAAGTAATTTGAACGTCTGCCTTGCATCATTTGCATCGTGCCCGCGGGCAAGCAGCTTAAGATCGCGGTCGTTAAAGGTTTGCACGCCAAAACTTGCACGGTTGACACCGAGTTCGCGATAGCCAGCCAGCGATCCCGCCGAAACCGTTGCCGGGTTCATCTCCATCGTGATCTCGGCGTCACGCGAAATGGCGAACCGGTTTCGCACGGCGTCGATAACCTGTGCGGCTTGCTTCGGATCCAAAAGCGATGGCGTGCCGCCGCCGAAATAGATCGTGTCAACCTCGCCGTCCGCTGACGCAGGCGGTTCTGACAGGATGTCGTGGCACAACGCATCGACGTAACGCTGGACCGAAGCCTGATCGCGAAATACATCGGTCGCAAAATCGCAGTAGGAACACCGCGACTTGCAAAACGGGATGTGAAGATAAACTCCAGCGGATGAGCTCTGGTTGACTTTTGATGCTTCCGTGAACATTCTTCTTTCTGACAACGTAATCATCGATATCAGCGATGGAACAGATATCTTACTATGTGACCGCTGCCGCGTTCACGATCGTTATTGTTTGCTGGTTCATTTTCGCGGGGCTGTTCATCTTTAAGAAGAAGCCCGAGAAGGCCCCCGATGCCGTAAAGGCCCCGAAATCGTGGCTCGGCCTCGGGCTGCAGGGCATTAGTTACGCGTTCGTCTGGGCCCTGCAGCGGCAACCGTTGTTCTCGTCGTTTACGGGCGAATATTATTGGCTGAATATCGTGGCCCAACTTGCGGCGATGGCGTTGTCGATCAGTTGTATCGTTCTGACAATGTCCGCAATTCGCGAACTCGGCAAACAATGGAGCCTGCAGGCAAGGCTGGTCGAGGGCCACAACCTGATCACATCGGGCCCATATAGCCTTGTCCGTCACCCGATCTACACCGCAATGCTCGGAAAGCTGATCGCGACCGGTATCGTTCTAAGCTATTGGTTCGTACTTGTACCAGCGGTCGCGGTCTTTCTGATCGGAACGTACATCCGCACGCGATTTGAAGAAAGGCTGTTAAGCGATGCGTTTGGCCAGGAGTTTGAACGCTGGAAGGCAAAAGTGCCGGGATTGATACCAACATTCCGCGGATAACTCAGGCGGAAAGCCTTTTTTCAAGTGAAGTTTCCCAGATCCCTTCCAGTTCCATCACAGACTGTGAGACCGCATCCTCTCCGTCGATCGCTATCTTCAGCATATCGTTTCCGACCGTTCCGACAACTTCGAACGGGCAATCGCCCACTGCCTGTCGGATCTTTTCAAGATCCTCAGGTGCAAAGGTGATAACAACTCGCGAAGGCGATTCACCGAAAAGCAATGCCTGTGCGGAGAGTCGGTTTGTTTTCAGGTAGTTCAGAGAGAAACAGTCCTCTCGCGGGGAACAGTTTCGGAAAATTCAGAACTACTCTTGAAGTTCAACAACGGTAGCGTCGACATGACCGAAGATTGCCTCTTGCGATAAGCCGTAGCCTGCAAGAGCCAGTATTAGCCCTTCGCTGTCGGGCCGCGCAACGATCTCAGAGTGAGCATTGATCGCTTCATCCGACGGCTCACCTTCGCAGTACCAACTTTGTCGCACTATGCCTTGCGACCCAACCTCAACAAGGGCGACCGATTCCGAAACCCGCTCCCAAATGGCTACTTTAACTGTGCCCTGAGCCGTCGCAGCCATGTCCGATAGACTGGTCGTATGCGTGACTAAAACCATTTCCGGATCAAGCAGGATTGTGTGACCAGCTGCCATGAACCACGCCTTTTGAACGATTGAGTTGTTGGTACCTGAAGGATACCCAATTGTTGCATAAAGGTCTCTAAACAGGCCGCTGTAACCAGCTGTGCGGAGAACTTCGTATCGGGAAGTCAAAAGAAACGCGGGAATTTTTGAAGCAACATCCCCGGGTATCGCAACAAAAGAGAACGACGGAGATCGCTCCAGCATCTGACCAATTCGTTCCCGGTCGAGAGATTCGCCAGCTTCAGAAAACTCAAGTTCTGGCGATTCGGTCTTAACACCAAACAGTCGCTTCAGAATTCCCATTTTTGCCTCCAACTACGACGCCAGTTCATCAGTTACGATCCGAGAGACGAGTGGCGAGAGCAGACTCCCAGATACCTTCGAGTTCAGAGACGAGAGTTGAGGTCGCTTTGCTGCCGTCTATCTCGACCCGAAGCACTTCTTTTGTGACTGAGCCGATGATCGCGAACGGACACGCCCCGACCAACTCCTTTACCCTAGCTCGATTCTCCGGAGCAAAGCTAACAACTATGCGTGACGGCGTTTCACTGAACAAAAGGGCTTCTGGTGAGAGCCCGTTCGATTTAAGGTCGATCTCGGCGCCGATGGCGTCGCGGCCGAGCGACGAGAAACATGATTCAGCCAAAGCGACCGCCAAACCGCCGTCTGAACAATCATGAGCCGAGTGAACAAGCATCTCGTCCGCCAATTTGAGCAGCGTGTCCTGGACCTGTTTTTCAAGTGCAAGATCGATCTGCGGAACGCGGCCGTTTTCGATCAATTCTTCGGTCGATAGGCCCAGCACTGTTTGGGCGTACTCGCTGACGGAAAGATCGTCTTTCGTCGTTCCCAAAATTGCGATGACATCGCCTTCGTTCTTAAATCCCTGAGTGATTATCTTTCGCGTGTCGTCGATAAGGCCGACCATCCCGATAGTCGGCGTCGGCAAAATGCCGCGGCCTTCGGTCTCGTTATAGAAAGATACGTTGCCAGAAACAACCGGTGTTTCAAAGACATTGCACGCCTCGGCCATGCCGTCGATAACATCCGAGAACGAACGCATTACTTCCGGCCGTTCGGGCGAAGCAAAATTCAGGCAATTCGTTACAGCGATCGGCTTGGCACCGACACAGGCCACATTTCGCGCAGCCTCGGCAACCGCCAGTTTTGCCCCTTCCCTTGCATTGACCGCGACATACCGGCCCGGGCCGTCCAGGCACATCGCTATCGCGCGGCGCGTCTCCTTTACACGGATCACCGCCGCGTCGGAACCCGGCAAAACGGCCGTATTGGTTCGCACCATCGAATCATATTGCTCGTAAACCCAATGCTTCGAACAAATATTCGGCGCGGCCAACAGTTGCTTCAATGCCGCAGCCAAGTCAGTACCATCTGCGTCAGCGGGTGGGTTCTTTTCGCCGGTCGATGATAAGAACCCACCCGCTAACGCAGGTGGTTCTGACATTGGTCTTTGATATTTTGGGGCTTCATCGGTCAGCGCAAGAACGGGCAGGTCTGCTTCGAGTGTGCCGTTGTGCGTGATGCGGAGACGGTCGCCCTCGACCACTTTCCCGATCACCACGGCATCGAGGTCCCATTTGTTAAAGATCTCGACCAACTCTTTTTCGCGGCCTTGTCGTGCAACGATCAGCATGCGCTCCTGCGATTCCGAAAGCATCATCTCATAAGCCGTCATGCCGGTCTCACGCTGCGGAACAAGAGTAAGGTCAAGGTCGAGGCCGGTTCCGGCGCGCGCCGCCATCTCGACCGAAGATGAGGTCAGCCCGGCCGCACCCATATCTTGAATGCCCGCGATAGCACCGCTACGCATAGCCTCGAGGCACGCCTCGAGCAAAAGCTTTTCAAGGAAAGGATCGCCCACCTGAACCGTCGGACGCTTCTCAAGCGCGTCCTCGTCAAATTCAGCCGACGCCATCGTCGCACCATGAATGCCGTCACGGCCGGTTTTTGCACCGACGTAGAGCACAGGATTCCCGACCCCTTCCGCCTTTCCGAAAAAGATCTGGTCTTTTCTGACAACACCAAGCGCAAATGCGTTTACCAACGGGTTGAGGCTGTACGATTCATCAAACACAACCTCGCCGCCGACCGTCGGCACACCGAAACAGTTTCCGTAATGCCCGATGCCCTCGACACAGCCTCGAAGAATAGCGCGGTTACGGTTGATCGTTTCCGACAAACTTGAGTTTCCCGCTTCTCCTGACTTTGCCGGGTCCGACAAACCAAAGTTTGTCGGACTTATGGGGCCAAAACGCAGTGAGTTCATCGCGGCGACCGGCCGGGCACCCATCGTGAAAACATCGCGCAGGATTCCGCCGACACCAGTCGCGGCACCCTGAAACGGCTCGATAAAACTTGGATGATTGTGCGATTCGACCTTAAAGGCAACGCACCAATCATCGCCGATATCAACCACGCCCGCGTTCTCGCCCGGCGGCACTATCACCCGCGGGCCGGTCGTCGGCAGCCTTTTTAAATGAACACGAGACGATTTATACGAACAATGCTCCGACCACATCACGCTGAAAATGCCGAGCTCTGTCAAATTCGGCTCGCGGCCCAATATCTGTTTGATCTTCTCGTATTCTTCAGGCGTGAGATTATGCTGCGCGATGAGTTCTGGCGTGGTGGCTGTTCCGTTCATCTTCTGTTAACTTCCCGGGTCAAAAACGAAACAGGTATTGTAGCCTTTTCTGCCGGTGGTTGTCGATTTAGGAAGTCGGTGGTCAAGTTAGGCGGGGTCATTCAGGCTACGCTCGGTTATCGCCAAAACGACATTGTTTCGTGAGTTTCGTTCATTTTTTCGTGTTGATCGTGATAGCGAAGCGGGAAGCGTACCACAAACTGCGCAAAAGGACGACCGAAGCTCCGTATGGAGGCCACTTCGCCTCTAATTCGTTTCTCCGCGTCCTCTGCGTTGAAATGTTAATGGGTTTCATTTCAACGCTGAGGACGCAGAGCTTTCGCCGAGAGAGCCAGGGAACCTGGTATGCCAATTGAATCCCGTGACGATACGACTATGGCAACGCTGGTGCTCCCATCGCGGCCCAATCTTCTTTGGCGGGGCCGTATACGCCAGGAACAGGTAATCCTGCCTGCCGCATGAGAACGGTCATCTGCCCGCGATGATGCGCCTGATGAGCTATGAGATAAAATAGCGTCAATCCGCGCGCCCAGGTTTCGCCATACATATTGTCTTCCTGGAGCAGGGTCTCGTCGGTCCAGTTGGCGTTTATCTCGTCAGTTACCGATTTTGCGGCCTTTTCGTAAGCCGCGGCGATCTCAGCGGCGTCAGTTGGGCACTCCGCGTCGTGCGACGGGCCGTCGATCTTCAGCCCGACCTGCCCGAGCATCTCGCCAAGCGTCTGCGTCAAGTGCCAGCCTAGAAAGCCAAGGGTTCGTCCGTCATCCGTAACTTTCTGCCCCAGCGATTCGTTGGTCAACGTATTAAGGACCTTGCCCGTCATTTCTGCCTCGTAGGCCCAATCTTTTTGAAAATCTTCAATTCTTCGCAGCATCGATTATTTTCTCCTCGTGTTCGGTCAATGGATATATGTTGCGTAGATGAAACTACACGATCGCGTTTTCGATGTCAAGGAAAGACGGGTGGAGGGTCACGGCAAGACTGTCACGACGGGCCCGTCCGCTGTGAGAAGCTTGTTGAGCTCCATGCGCACGTCCTTAGGCTTGACCTTGCCCTGGCGGAAATAGGCAACCGCGCCCTTTGGATCGTAAATAACGGTCAGCGGCAAGGCACCGGCCCAATCCTTTGAAACCGCGGCGATAGCTGCCTCTTCGTCCGGTGTAACGAGCAGATACGTTGGCATCTTCGCTTTCATATCGAAGAGAAACTTCGGCACGCCGGCCGTCAATTCTTCCTGCTCATCCAGTGAAACAGTAATGAAGTCTATTTTTCCCTTAAACTCGCCGTCGAGCTTTACCAGGTCCGGAAATTCTTCTCGGCACGGGCCGCACCACGTGGCCCAGAAATTGATCATCAACGGTTTGCCGTTCGGGACAAGTATCTTGCGAAATGCCAGATCGTCCACGAGCGTGACCGTTGGAGCATCGGGCGGCAATACAGCTTTGACGGGCGCCGCTTTAGACACAGGTGCCTTGGACGGCTGTTTAACGGGCCGTTTCGTCTGGCCAAAGGCCGCTGCGGTAAGCAAGAGAACAAAGATCCATCCCGCGACGGCCGTTTTCGTGCCGTTTGAACTGAAACTGAAGTTGTACATCATCAGGTATTAGTTATTGTCGCCTGCTCGTTTTATCGTGCAGCCGAACGCATTCGCACGCGTTTTAGCGATCGCCTTTCCGGCAAGCGACGAATCGAACGCGGTCTTAAGATACTGTTCGGTAATATTCTTGCCGCTTCGGTCGTTGTCGATCGCACCGTGATAAAGAAGTACGTTCCTTGCGTCAAGGTAATAGACCTCCGGCGTGACGCTGGCACCCCATTTGTCAGCAAGCACATTGCCCTTGTCGATCAGGACCGGAAAATTATAGCCGAACTCTGCCTTATTCGATCTTACCCAATTAAGGTTCTCTGTCGCATTTGAATTTATCCCAACAAATGCGATCCCCTTGGCCCGATACGCCGCCGCGATCTCATTGATCCTGTCCTTATACCCTTTGACCACGGGGCACTGGGCTGACAGCCATACGACCAGCGTTCCGTTCTTGCCCTTCAGGCCATTCAACGATGTTGCGGCCCCTTCAGTATCGGTCAGCGAGAAATTCTCGACCGTTGCCCCGATCTCAAGCCCGCCCCGGGCATCGATCGGAAACGGGTTGAGAACAAACGCAAGGCCCGCAAAAAGCGTAAACAATACGGCTCCCTTCAGCTTCATGGTTTCATCTCCTCGTACATCTAATTTGCGGCTAAAAGATTATCAGCCTGGGTAAATATACACAAGCTATTTCTGGTATGCCCGCGGCACGGGGCGCGGTGTTTCAGCTAGGATGCACCAAAGCTTGCTTCGGCTGCCGCGCGTGGATGTGAATTCCAGCAAATTTCGTGCTTTTTGTTGCCAGTTTGTCAGTATCGTCCGCTCTCGGCGAAAGGAGCATTGTTCTTTCACCGGCCGAATTAGTTTCTGCCCTGTAAATGGTATAATCCATACCGCTATCAGCATGCCGGAGATCGGGGACAAACTTGCGCAATACACCATAATATCCGCTATCGGATCGGGCGGGATGGGAGAGGTTTTCCTCGCCGAGGACACCAAACTCGGACGGCGAACGGCGTTGAAGTTCCTTTCCGCCGAATTCGCATCAGACCGCCAGCATCTCGAGCGCTTTATCCGTGAGGCCCGGGCGTCGTCTTCACTGAATCACCCGAACATCTGCACTATTTATGAGATAAACGACTCGGTCGATCCGCCGTTCATCGCAATGGAGTTCGTCGAGGGTGAAACGGTTGCAAAGATGATCCTCCGCAGGCGGCGGACGATCGGTGAATCGCTTGATCTGGTCATCCAGATAGCCGATGCACTTGCAGAGGCCCACGCAAACGGCATAATCCACCGCGACGTAAAGCCGGCCAATATAATTGTTAATACCCGCGGCCGCGTGAAGATATTGGATTTCGGGCTTGCGAAGCGTGTTTTTGCGTTCAACGATGCGACCGTGCCGCAGTTCACCACCCACGCCGGCGTTGTTCTTGGCACTGCGTCCTATATGGCACCGGAGCAGGCCCGCGGGCTTGAGGTCGATCACCGCTCGGATATTTGGAGCCTCGGGGTTTGCCTGTATGAGATGCTGACCGGCACGGTTCCCTTCAAAGGTGAGACCGCGGCCGATACATTTGCATCGGTCCTGACGCGCTCTCCGCTGCCTCCCTCGACGATCGTTCCGGAGATCTCCGCGGAATTGGACCAGATCGTCCTGCGGACGTTGAAACGAAAACGTGAGGAACGATTTCAGTCGGTTGAAGAATTTGCGGCAAAACTCCAGGAGATCAGAAAGTTTGATAATGATACCGACCCGCATCGAACGAACGGGCCGAATTCGGATGAGCCGACCGAGGTTTTTGCAACCGCACCGACCGAGCACAACCCGGCCCCGGAAACGGATGAAGAAGTGGCGCGGAAAAGTAATCCGAACAACCTGACAGCTACCTTTGAACGAATCATCGGACGTGAAGCGGATATAACAACTGTCAGCAAACTTCTTCTCGATCCGGAAACCAGGCTCGTTACATTGACCGGCATTGGCGGGACAGGGAAAACTACGCTATCGCGGGCTGTAGCCGGACGGGTACTGCCGAAATTCAGGGACGGAGTTTTTTTCATCGAACTGGCCGACATTTCACGGCCCGAGGTCGTTGCCTCGACCATTGCACAACCGCTAGGCGTAAAGGAGGAGGCCGGACGGCCGATCCTCGAACTGCTAAAGGACCATCTGTCGAATAAGCAGATGCTGCTTGTGATCGACAATTTCGAGCAGATCATCGACGCCGCCCCGCAGATAGCGGAACTCCTGAACGCCGCCGAATATCTCAAGGTCCTGGTCACAAGCCGTGAACTTCTGCGGCTAACCGCCGAGGTCGAATATCAGGTACCGCCGCTGAACCTGCCAGAGACCAAGGGCAAGCCGTTCGAGGAGCTGCGCGAGAACGAGGCGATAATGCTTTTTGCCGAACGGGCCAGTGCGGCGAGGCCGACATTTGCGGTGACGCGTGAAAACATCACCGACGTTGCCGCGATCTGCGCCCGGCTCGATGGCCTTCCGCTTGCTATCGAACTTGCTGCGGCCCGTGCAAAGATACTCTCGCCCGCGGCGATACTTTCAAAACTTGAAAATCGGCTTAACCTACTTACGGGCGGGGCACGCGATCTGCCGGAGCGGCAAAAGACGATGCGTGGGGCCGTAATGTGGAGCTATGATCTGCTGACCGACGACGAAAAGCAGGTCTTCGGCGAGCTCTCGATCTTCTCAGGCGGTTTCAGGCTGGACGCGGCCGAGTTTGTTTCCGGCCGTTCTGAGGGCCAGCTTTCCACCGAACTTCTCGACATTCTCGCGTCGCTTATCGATAAAAGCCTTATTCTCCGGAAAGAAATGCCGGACGGCGAATCGCGGTTTCGGATGCTTGAGGTCGTCCGCGAACTGGCATTGGAGACCTTGGCCGAACGCGGACGGCTTGACGAGATACGGCGGCGGCACGCTGGATTCTTTACAGATCTAGGGGCGACCGCCGAGCCGCTGCTTCAGTCAGCAGAATCAGCGGTTTGGCTTTCGCGGCTGGAAGAAGAGCACGACAATTTGCGGGCCGCAATGGATTGGGGCCTGGTGAACGAACCGGAAATGGCGGTCCGGCTTGCTGTTTCAGTGCGCAACTACTGGCTCGTTCACAGCCATCTTACAGAAGGTTTCGGCTGGCTTAAGGCCGCGTCGGAGACCGGCTTTGACCCGCCGCCGACGCTAAAATTCAAGCTTCTCAACGGCCTTGGGCTTGCCGCACGTTTCCGAGGCGATTACGCCACCGCCCGAAAGGCGTACGAAGCGGGCCTCGCATCAGGCGAGGAAGCCGGTGACAGACAAGGTACCGCGCTGTCGAACCGCGGGCTTGGGCTGGTGGCGATGCAGCAGGGCGACCATGCCGCCGCCCGCATCTATTTTGACGCCGGGCTGGCGATCAGCCGAGAGCTGGAAGATAAATACGGCATCGCCATGTCGCTGAGCTTTCTCGGCGATCTTGCACGTACAGAAGACCGCTATGCTGACGCAAAACCGATGTTCGAGGAAGCGGTCCAACTTTTCCGTATTCTAGAAAACAAGACCGCTGTCAGTGATGCCCTGAATAATCTGGGCGCCGCCGAATATTGCCTTGGCGATACCGCTAGCGCTGCCGCTCATTTTGGCGAGGCCCTCCGTTCCGCCCGTGACCTATCCAACCGGATCACGATCTCGTGCTCCATCGATGGACTAGCCGCGGTCGCCGCGGGTTCGAATAGCGGGCTGGAAGCGGCGCGGCTATCCGGAGCCGCTGACCGTTTGCGCGAGATGGTCGGGTACAAGATCGAACCCGCTGAAGCAAGGCTGCGCGAGCGATACCGCACCAGCCTCTTGATCAACATCTCCGAAGACGAACTGAAAGCCCTTGCCGCGGAAGGGGCCGCATGGCCAATGGAGAAGGCCGTCAACGAAGCTCTCCGATTCGCGTTCTTCAGCCAAACTGTCGTGGACAGGGACCATGCGACAGCGTCTACCGCGACCCCGGAATGATCCGGGTATTTTCGTGCAATACTGCCTCACGCCAAGGACGAGGGCCGCCCGTGAAGATGACGTGCGATCGGCGGGTGTTCTCGATCTCGCCGCAAGATCAGGCTGCACGGCTTACGATTGCGAGTTTATTTATCTTGCCGAACAAATGGGGCATACCACTTATAACCTCCGACGGAAAATTGTTGACGCCGTTTCCCTATATTGCGGTCGCGATGGAGGTGTTCATTTCGTAATTGCCGAAACGTGAAGGTCGCAACCTGGAATATTAATGGAATAAATTCACGGCTGCAGCACGTGTTGGACTGGTGTGCGGTGAATCGGCCTGACGTCCTCTGCCTGCAGGAGACGAAATGCATCGATTCGCGGTTTCCTAAACAGAAGCTGCGTACCGCCGGGTTCGATCATATAGAGTTTCACGGCGAAAAGGCGTACAACGGCGTTGCGATACTTTCCCGGCACCGCATCTACGGCCTGCAAAAAACCTTTCCCGGTGACGCAGATGATGCTCCGCGAAGGCTGATCGCCGGAACTGTCAATGGCATTCGCCTTGTCAATGTTTACGTTCCGCACGGAACGGCACTCGGCACTGATAAATTTGATCTCAAGCTGGCGTGGCTGAGTCGGCTTAGGAAATATTTCGACGACGGCTTTGAACGCGATGAGAATGTTTTGCTCTGCGGCGATCTGAATGTCGCACCGCACGAGCTCGACGTTTGGAAGCCCTCATTGTGGAAAGACAAGACCCATTTCTCAAAACCCGAACGCGATGCCCTATTGAACGTGAAACGCTGGGGATTTATCGATCTGTTCCGCCAGCTTAACGATGAGGCACGGGAATATTCATGGTGGAGCAATTTCCATCACGACTTCGAGAAAGATCGGGGCCTGCGCATCGATCATATTTGGTCATCGCCGCCGATGGCCGAAAGCTGCATCGGGTGCTGGATCGATAAAACACCCCGTAGCTGGGAACATCCGTCCGACCACGCACCTGTTGTCGCTGAATTCCTCGTATAGCCGATGTTCCGATCGCTTTGCGCCGTATTGCTCATGTTTCGACGTCCACAATTTCTGAAACGACTGAAGACGGCGTCTCGCATCGGGTTCCGGTCCTTTGTCAATTTTTGTAAAGATGCCGCAACTTGCCCTGTCGGGATTGCACCGGCTTGATTTCGGTGCTAAAACTTAGCTTCACTGGAATGATGTTTCGGAAACTGCCTGGCGCGCCTTGTCGCAAGTCCGGCATTCTCCAGACTTCGGCCACACGACCAATCAGTTCATAAAACAATTCGGAGGATTTTTGGAGAAGATGAAACGGATCATTTCGTGTCTATTTGTCATCGGCCTGTTCGTTAGCGTCGCATCGTTTACG
>JADYZI010000011.1 GCA_020853255.1 Acidobacteriota bacterium | reverse complement strand
GTGCAGGTTCGCGCCTGTTCCCTCTGACCCGCGAGCGGTCGAAACCCGCTGTTCCGTTGGGCGGCAAATATCGTCTGATCGACGTGCCGGTCTCAAACTGCATTAACTCAGACATCACACAAATATTTGTGCTCACGCAGTACAATTCGGCTTCGCTGAACAGACATATATCGAGGACTTACCGGTTCTCGACTTTCTCGACGGGATTTGTTGAGATCCTGGCCGCCGAACAGCGTAACGACAACTCCGATTGGTTCCAGGGAACGGCGGACGCTGTCAGACAGATGCTGCCGCATTTGAGGACCTCAAAGGTAAAGACGCTGCTTATCCTTTCGGGTGATCACCTTTATCGAATGGACTATCGCAGGTTTCTGGCCCGTCATTTTGAGACCGAGGCAGACGTAACTATCTCGGTCATTCCGGCAAAACGTGAAGATGCCGAGGGTTTTGGGTTATTGAAAGCCGATGACAAGGGCAAGATCCTTGAGTTTAGCGAGAAACCGAAAGGTGACGCCCTTGAGGCAATGCGGGTTGACACGACTAATTTTGGACTTACATCTGACGAGGCCGAGCGGCGGCCGTTCCTCGCCTCAATGGGTATTTATGTATTCAATTATGAGAAATTGAAGGAACTTCTCAGGTCAGATACGGCGGCCGTCGATTTTGGCGGCGAGATCATCCCGGCGGCGATCAACAAGTATAACGTCCAGGCGTTCTTGTTTGACAACTATTGGGAAGACATTGGTACTATCAGGGCATTCTACGAAGCCAATCTTGATCTGGCCTCACCGCTGCCGAAGTTCAATTTCTTTAACGCGGAGGCTCCGATCTATACCCGCAGCCGCTATCTTCCGCCTTCAAAACTTCATGGCTGCGATATAGATAATTCGATGGTTTGCGAAGGCTGCATTCTGAACGGCGTTTACGCCCGCAACTCGATCATCGGCCTAAGAAACCGGATCGATCCGGGGGTTAGGATCGAGGATTCGATCGTAATGGGATCAGACTTTTTTGAATCGATCGAGGAGATCGATGCGAATCTGGCGAGCGGTACCCCGCATATCGGGATCGGAGAGAACACATTGATCCGCAGGGCTATTATCGATAAGGATGTTCGTATCGGTAAGAATGTGCAACTCCTGAATCTTGAAAGGATCGACAGAATGGATGCTGAGGATGGCAGCTATCTCATCCGTGAGGGGATAATCATTGTGCCGAAAGGAGCGACGATACGCGACGGGACGCGGATCTAGTTCTTGCTTTTTGCAACTACATAACTGTCCCGTGCCCGAACAGCAACACCGGGTTGATCGACCTTTACTTTGATTCGCCGGGTTGTCCCCGGAGCAGCTTCATCCTTCGGATAGTAGCCAATGCTGTAAAACTCCCGAAGTTCGCTCGCAATGCGGGCAAAGGCGTCGTTGAGATGTCCGAACGTCGGCGCCTGATACAGCCGGGCACCAGTGGACTGGGCCAGTTTGTCCAAATATTCTTCACCATACCTGTACTCTTCCGCGGTCGTGCCGCGCTGGCCCGGGCCCATGATCGGCGGACGCGTCGGCGGCAGCGTCGGATCATTCGGGTCATCTCGCCGCGTATCTCGCGGATCTCGGTCACGCGGCCGTCTCGTTGGCAGCGGGAATGGAAGGCTCGTCGGCAATGTCGTCGGCGTACTTCCTGGCAGTTGTGTGCCTTTATCAGGAACAGGCAGGCCCGGCGGCAATACTACCGGCGGACGATCTTTCATTGCCTGTACGTCGGCATAAGTATCATAGCGGATCGGATAGATCAGTGCGTCCAGCTCCATGGCATCGTGCAGATTTTGCCGGTCATCGGTGCGGCGGCTGGTGGTGTCCACGCCGTCGGTGAACAGGACAATGGCTTTTCGGCCCTGTATCGACCGCATTCGTGAGTTCATTACCATATCGACCGCTTCATACAAGCTGGTGCCTGTCGCTATTCGCGTGCTGCGTATTGCCGCATAGATCCGTTGGCGGTCGTTCGTCGCCTCGGTAAGCATGTGGACCTCTTCATCAAATGAAACGACCATCACCTTGTCTTCCGGGCGAAGCTGATTGATGAAGGAGATCGCTGCGTTCTGAATATCTTCGATCTTGAATGCCGACGAATAGCTCATGTCCAGGACCAGCGCCACTGTGAAAGGCTGTGCCTCGTTGGTGAAATAGCCAAGTTCCTGCTCGACACCATCCTCGAAAATACGGAAGTTCTCTTTCTTCAGGCCGCCGATGAAACGATTTTTGCGGTCCAGTACACGAACCGGAATGCTGATCAGGCGGGTGTCGATCGAGATCACATCGCCTCCGTCATCAACAGGTTCGGCGGCTGGCGTCGGCGTCGGGGTGGGGCTGGCTTCTTTTGGCCGCCCATCCTGATTTCGCTTTTCGTTCGATCGGCCGGGCGCAACCCGTCTGGACTGTGCCGAAACGCACGGAACCGCCGCAACACCAACGACCGCGATGATCAGCAAGAGAAGAGCCTTCATTGGACGACTTGGAAACGGGCCGAAAGTCGATTATACGATGCTTTGGTGGGTACGAAAAGATGTATGAACCAGGCTGCCGTGAGCGCCAAGAATGCGGCCGGCCCCACTAGGTCTCGATACCGACCGCCATTGATATAAGAGGAGCGTAAAAGATTATGTCCCGGCGAGGCGATCGTTGTTCTGCCCGACAATGTAACTATTCTTTGCACGGACAACGACGTTCGGCCGCATTACGCGGACTCTGATCTGTTTTCGTTCACCGGGCTGGCCGACGTGCTCAGGGTAGTAGCCAAGCGAATACTGGCGCCGGAGTTCTTCGGCGATCCCGGAAAAGGCTGCGTCGAGATTGGCGGTCGTGTCCGCCTCGAAATTGCGGCCGCCGCTGTTTTGTGCGAGTGCCTCAAGATATTTGCGGCCCAATTCGTACTCGCTTGAACTCCCGCGGGCGCCACCTCCGCCGCCGCCCATCGTTGGAAGATTGCCGCCGAGCAGTATCCCGATAATGCCGCCTATTCGCGCCTGCCTCCGCGTACTGCCGCGACCGCCGCCCCATCCGCCGCCGTAGTTGTCATTTTGGGTGTTATATCGGATCGGATAGACAAGTGCGTCGATCTCTTCGACATCGGTGACCGTGCTTTGATAGGAAGCATGTCGCGATGTTGTATCAACACCGTCAGTGAACAGGACCACAGCCTTCCTGCCCTGAATTTGGGCGAGTTCGCGGTTTATGACCTGATCAACCGCTTCGTAAAGGCCCGTGCCGTCTCCTATTTCAGTACGATAGATGGCATTTCGCAGGATTCGCTTGTCGTTGGTCGGCCGGGTAAGTATCTGGACGTCTTCGTCAAATGCTACGACCATGACACGATCACTCGGCCTTAGCTGATCGATAAAGCTGATCGCGGCCTGATGTATCTCGTCGATGCGAAATGCGGTTGACGGGCTGACATCGAT
>JADYZI010000010.1 GCA_020853255.1 Acidobacteriota bacterium | reverse complement strand
GATATTACGATCATCGACCTTCCCCGCGAAACTGAAGTCCAGAAAGACCTTCACCTTGGCGTTAGCGACCAGATCGCCAACGAGATAAAGAGGCGGCGTAGCAACATCCGCGAAGTCATAATTGGCGATATGACAAGGTCGGACCTTCCGTCCGCAGCTTTTGACACGGTTATCGCTGTTGAAGTTCTTGAACACGTCCTAGAAGATGAGCAATTCGTTAGCGAGGTAGCCAGAGTGCTCGTCCCGGGCGGTAAGTTCATAATGACAACTCCGAATGGCGATTTTGTCGAAAATAAAAACCCTGACCATAAGCGCCACTATAAGAAAGATCAGCTCACCGATCTACTTACAAGATATTTCGATAAGGTCGATGTCGAATATGCGATTGCCGGAGGCTTCTACCGCAAAATCGGCCTGAGATCATGGTCGATCTCCCGTCCGCACCACACGATCTTGAGTATCTTTGGAAACATTGTGAACTCTATGCAATCGCGGCAGGTTGGCATCGCTGCGCGCTCGATCGGGACGCATCATTTGATAGCGATCGCGGAGAAGACTGTTGGCTCGGACGAATCTCCCGTTCGCAACTTGCCAAACACAATCTAACTCGAAATGGCTGAGAGACCTTTGAAAAAAACTGGAGCAGACTTATCGGGCGAAAGGTGTAAGAATTTCAGCGCAGTGATCATCGGCTCAGGGACTCTTGCCATACAGTGCGCGGAGATACTCTTGAATCTCCACCATCGCCTGGTCGCATTCGCTTCCTCAGATATGAGCGTTTCAAGATGGGCGGCCAAGAAAGGCGTTCCCTGCTATGCTCCCGACGATACGCTTGCGGAAAGAATCACAGAGCCGGTCGATTATCTTTTCAGCATCGTAAATGACCACATCCTGAGCGACGATATCCTGCAGATACCAAAAAAGTTCGCGATAAACTACCATGACGCCCTTCTGCCGCGATACGCCGGTACTCATGCAACGTCGTGGGCAATAATCAATGGTGAAACTCAGCACGGCGTAACCTGGCATTGCGTCGCAGAGCGTGTGGATGCAGGAGACATTTTGGAACAACAGCTTGTCGAGATCGCCGCCGGCGATACTGCGTTCACGCTCAACACAAAGTGTTTTGAAGCGGCGATCCGATCGTTTGGGACGCTTGTTGAAAACCTAGCCGGTGAGTCATATATCCGTACGCCGCAGAATCTAAATGAACGAACGTTCTTTCGGCGCTTCAAGCGCTTGCCTAATGGCGGTCTGATCGATTGGAATACATCAGCCGAGAAGATTTCGTCGGTCGTCCGGGCCTTGTCTTTTGGCCGACACCCTAACCCGCTTGGCACACCAAAACTCGACATCGCAGGAGAGTATTTCATCGTTTCCGAGGTCGAGATCTTAGGTGAGCGATCGAGCACACCGGCGGGCGTAATTTGCGAAATCGGCGATACATATCTTGACGTCTCGACCGCGGATAAGAACACTCGCCTAACTGAAATTCGCTCGCTCGTCGGGCGAGTGATCGATGTTTCCGAACTCGTTACACGGCTTGGCCTGAAGATCGGGCAACCTTTGTCGCGAACTTCCCAACAGATCGATGCTCCTTATTTGGCAGCGAGCAAAGCTGAAGCAACAATGGTTTGCAAGCTTGAAGCATTTGAGCCGGCCCCGGCTCCCTTTGCCTCAAATACTGGCCAGTCGAATGACGCTCGTTTTGACTCATTGAAGTTCAGGATACCGGAGGAATTCGCTGGTTTTGCAAACCAGCATAGACCCGACCTCACCCTATCGGACACGGTAGGTTCCGCTTTTGGCCTGCTCTTAGCCCGGCTGAACGGTAACTTTAACTTCTTAGTTGGATTCGACGCTTCTTCGCTAACGCCGAAGATTATTAAAGACGAAAGGCTCTTCGTTACGAACCTTCCGTTCCATTTTGATATAGACCAGCAGAAAGACTTTGACACCTTGCTAGATTCGGCCAGTCGTGAATTCGGATCGATCCGCGCTGTCCCGTTCTACCTAGCGGATATCTTTTGGAGATATCCGCAGCTTCGTCCACTCGGGGAAGATGTACTTTTGAATGGACTTTCGGTGACTTTGGCTGTGAATGTTGAGCCGTCCGAGTTTCGTCCGACGCCAGCAAACGTTCTGTCGCTGCTGATCTCTGACAACGGAGACGGTCACTGGATGTACAACTCCAGGATGATCAGCCCCGACGAGGTCCGGCGCCTGAATCGTTATTTCAATTCCTTGCTAAAAGCAGTCGCGGCACATCCGGAAAGGCCCGTTGCGACGCTTCCTTTACTTCAATCCGACGAACAAAAACAACTCTTGGTCGAGTGGAACAACACCTCAAAGATTTTTCCACAAGATCGTTGCGTGCATCAACTCGTGTCAGATTGGGCAAAAAGATCGCCTGAAAAACTGGCCGTGGTATCAGACATAGGAGAGCTTACGTATGGGGAGTTGGATCGACGAAGCGAGCAGCTCGCGAGGCGATTGATTGCGATCGGCATCCAGCCGGAATCTCTGGTTGCGGTATTTATGGAACGTTCGGTCGATATGGTAACGGCATTGCTTGGGATCCTCAAGTCAGGTGCAGCGTATGTTCCACTCGACCCGGCCCAACCTTCGGAACGCCTGAACTTTATGATCGGCGACTGCGGGGCGAGAGTGCTCATTACCCAAGAGTATCTGAAAGAACGCCTTCCGCAGACGACCTGTGAGGTGATTTCTACAGAATCGATATTAGATATCCCATCAAGCGAAGGGTCGTTGAACGGTACACCACCAGCACGACCGAACAACTTGGCATACGTGATCTACACGTCAGGCTCGACCGGAGAGCCAAAAGGCGTCGAGATCGAACATCGCTCG
>JADYZI010000009.1 GCA_020853255.1 Acidobacteriota bacterium | reverse complement strand
CATCATACGAATGTACTATGCGCCGAAGGAACATAACCCGCCGCACATTCACGCCGTGTATAATGAGTGGGAAGCGGTTTTTAGAATTTCAGACGGAGCGGTGACAACCGGCGAAATTCCAGCAAGATAAGTACGTCTGGTTCAGGCTTGGGTGGAAATTCACCGCGAAGAACTCCTTGCAAACTGGGAATTATGTCAGAACGGTGAGGTTCCATTTAAGATCGAACCGCTGAGGTGAGCCTTATGTACTTTTCAGTTAAGAAAGTTGAACCCCAAACAGATTATAGTTTGATCCTCACGTTCGAGAACGGTGAAAGAAAAAGGTTCGATATGAAACCCTTTCTGGATAAAGGGGTCTTTCGAAAGCTACGTGATGTGGAACTATTTCGCTCCGTCCGTATCAGCTTTAACACCGTAGCGTGGGACAACGATATTGATTTCGACCCAGAAGCTCTGTACGAGGGCGGGACTCCGCTCGCTGACTAACTTGAAAGACACGCAATCCGCTACTAAGTTGCTGGGCCGCCTGATGCCCGCCGAGTGGGAACCTCATGAGGCGACCTGGCTCGGATGGCCGCATAATGCTCAGGATTGGCCCGGCAAGATCGCGGCGATACATTTCGTTTACGGCGAGATCGTTCGAAAAATAACGCTTGGTGAAAAAGCGCGCATCATCGTCAACGATGAACAGCACGAGGCAAAGGCCCGCCGGATATTGTCGGATGTCGGTGTCGATATGAGCGCGATCGAGTTCTTTCGAATCCCGACCGATCGCGGATGGACGCGCGATTTTGGGCCGATCTTTGTCAGACTCACCAACTCGCGTGGGCGGCCAGGATCAAAAGATGAAACTGCCATCGCCGGATTTCGATTCAACGCCTGGGCGAAGTATCCCGACTTCAAAAAGGACCAAAAGATCGCTGAAAAGCTGGCGAAGAAATTGAAAAAGAATTACCTGCCTGTCCGCCACAACGGACAGCCCTTTGTGCTGGAAGGCGGGGCGATCGACGTCAATGGCCGCGGCACTTTGCTGACAACCGAAGAATGTCTGCTTGATCAAAACGTGCAGGTCAGAAATCCACGCGTTTCGCGTGCGGGATATGAGAAGGTGCTGGCCGAAAGCCTCGGTGCAGCGAATGTGATCTGGCTGAACAAGGGCATCGCCGGCGATGACACACACGGCCACGTTGACGACCTCTGCCGGTTCGTTAATGAAACTACGATAGTCCTCTGCCGTGAGTCAGATCCGAAAGACGCGAACTATGGCCTGCTGCAAGAAAATCGAGAAATTCTCGAAAGCGCGCGGCTTGAGAACGGATCGAGACCGCAGGTCGAATTTCTGCCGATGCCTGCTCCGCTTTATTATCGCCGACGGCGTCTGCCGGCGAGCTACGCCAATTTCCTGATCACCAACGCAGCGGTGCTTGTACCGACATTTAACGATCCGAATGACCGGAAGGCCTTGGGCATTCTCGCCGAATTTTTCCCCGGCCGTGAGGTCGTCGGCATCCACGCCGTTGATCTTGTTTGGGGCCTGGGAACCTTGCACTGCCTCTCGCAGCAGCAGCCTGCCGAACGATCCGATACGGAATTTACAAATGCAGAAGCCCGCGCGAAGTAACGGCGTAATAGACGCTCCGCGCATTTCGCCCTTACTTCGCGTGGGCTTCTCCAACGGTTCCGCACTTACTATACACGCCTAGTTCAAATAATCTTTCGCTTCTTCAAGCAGCGGTTTTGGCGGAGCATCGAACTTTGGTGCTTCTTCTTCAATGGTCCAGACCTCGAACAACGCCGGTGGGCATTCGGTCACGACTCGCGAAGGTTTTTGCAGGACGGTCTGGCGGTTATAATCGGTCAACAGCAGCGGATACGTAATGTAGAGTTCATCTTTGGCGCGTGTCAATGCGACGTACCATAATCGACGTTCTTCCTCTTCACTGTCGATCTCTCTCAGGCTGCGGGGCGAAGGAAATTTTCCTTCCGCGGCCCAGATAATAAAGACGGCCTTCCACTCCAGTCCCTTTGCTTGATGTACGCTTGTAAGCGTCAAAAGCTCATCGTCCTCGCCGCCTTCGATCACGTCTTCGCCAACTATCGCTTGAGGTTCTTTGAACCGCTCGGTTGAAAGCAAGGCGAGTTCGGCAAGGAGATCTTCGGTCGAACTATAACGGTTCGCAAACTGGGCCAGCCCGCGAAGATCTTCCATTCGCGCGTCCGCATTTTCGAAATTCTCCTGCAAGTATTGCTCGTATCCGTTCTCAACGATCAGCGTGATCTGCCGCGACGGATTGCCGCGATTTTCGGCGCTGACAAGCATCTCGATCAGCGTAACGAAATCTCTCCACGGCTGACTGGATCGCAGTCGGCTCGTTTGTGTGTCGGCGGTCGCCTCAATACGCTGAACAATCGACGTCTCCGCCTCAGCGTCTTGGCCGCCCGCTAACGCAGGCGGTTCTGACTTGCTGGCGAGAGCTTCATAGATCCTGTTTGCCGTCTTGTTGCCCACGCCTGGGATCAGTTTCAATATTCGCTTCCACGCCAGTTCATCGCGCGGATTGACAATTATGCGAAGGTACGAAATGACATCCTTGATGTGCGCCTGTTCAAAAAAACGAACGCCGGACTGGATCCGATACGGAATGTTCCGACGGGAAAGTTCGAGCTGCAGTTCGATCGAATGATAGTGCGACCGGTACATTACAGCGATGTCTTCAAGGCTTTTTCCCTCATCGCGCAGCTCAAGGACGCGCGAGGCGACGAACACCGATTGCTGCTCAACGTCCGAGCACGGCACAAGGGCCGGCTTCCAATCCTTCGAACGTTTCACCGCCTGTAGAATTTTTGGAAACTGCTGCCGGTTGTGCGAGATAGAAACGTTCGCAACTGCCAGAATTTCAGGTGTTGAGCGATAGTTCGTTTCGAGCTTAAAAAGCTGAGCTTCCGGATAGCGTTTGGGAAATTCGTAGATGTTAGTAAACTCGGCACCGCGCCAGGCAAAGATCGATTGAGCGTCATCACCGACGACCATCACGTTGCGATGCTTTACGGCAAGCAGGTCGATGATCTCAGCTTGCAGCCGATTTGTGTCCTGATATTCGTCAACGAGGATGTGCTGAAACTGCTCGGCAAACAGGTCAGCGACCACCTGCTTTTCGATCAGCAGCTTTTTTACGTTCAGCAGCAGATCGTCGTAATCCATCACGTTTCGCTCGCGCTTGCGTAGTTGATAAACTGAATCGACGCGCATGATCTGCTGCGTCAGCATTTCGAAATATGGATATTTGCCTGCAACAACGTTCTCGATCGGCAGGTCTGTGTTGTTCGCGAAACTGATAATATCCTGAACAACTTCTGGTTTTGGGAATCGTTTCGCCTTGGTGTCGATCGCCGAATTTTCAATACACAGCGCGATCATGTCGCGGGCATCTTCGCTGTCGAGTATGGAAAAGTTTGAGTCGTAACCGATGCTGACGGCGTGCCGGCGGAGCATCATGTTCGCGATACGATGAAATGTGCCGCCCCAGATGCGATGAACGTTCTGATTTCCCGTAAGCGATTCGACCCGCCGCAGCATTTCGCGTGCGGCACGGTTCGTGAAGGTGGCAAGCAAGATTCTCTGCGGGGAAACGCCCTGTTCGATGAGGTAAGCAACGCGGTATGTGATAGCGCGAGTTTTGCCCGTACCCGCGCCAGCCACGACCAGTGTCGCCTTTGGCGGAGCAGTGACAACCCGAAACTGTTCGTCGTTCAGCTCAGACCTGTAACGGGTCAGCCGCTCGGGCAGCGAACCTTCATCGCGTTTGAGGACGTATTTTTTCATCCGTGAAACAATAATTTATCACGGATGGGCCGGTTTTGACAGGCCGAATTCGGACGCTCGACGGCGAAAAAAGT
>JADYZI010000008.1 GCA_020853255.1 Acidobacteriota bacterium | reverse complement strand
TGAGCTTTGGCGTTCCTTTACAGGCCTTGGGTTCGTGTTCGCTATGTGGATGACGGCAAAAGACGCTGCTCCGGTTGATTTTGCAGCTGCGCGCGACGAAGGCGTCGCCCACATCGACGACATCGCAACAAATTACACTGAGCAGATCGGCCTAAACCACTCGGAATTGACCGAGTATCTAAGCCGTAACATTTCGTATGAGCCCGATGATTCGATGTGGCGAGGTATGGAACTTTATTTTGAGCTAGCTCGGAAAAACCAGTTGATAGAAGAGAACAAACCTTTGGTCTTCATCTAGTAGAGGGCGACGTAAGCGGAGTTAGAGAGCCAGCGGCTGCAGAAGGTCCTTTAGGTCTTCAAAATAGCGTCGGTGAGTCTTTCTGATTGCCGCCTCGCTGTCGGCTTCGAGAACGACGACCTCGTGTTCAATGCCACCGGAATGTAAGCTAAATTCCAGTTCCAACCGCTTATCCTCCGCCGACCTGAGGGTGGAGAATGTCCGCAGACTTACCAATTTGCCGATGCTTCTGTTGTATTCGATCAAAAAGAACATACTTGCTCACCGTCCACACTTCTCATTGTATCACGAGGGATTTTCCAGCAGATCGATCGACTCCTGAAGAGATTGCCGAAGCATTTCTTTTAGTTCTGCGTGGTGGCGAAGATTATCTTCATGCATTGCTTGATATTGGGCTGGCAGCTCCGTTTTTTTCTTTTCAATGACCGCGAATCCGGCTTCGACGGTCTCGACTAGGGAGATACCTTTCGAGAGTTTTGAAAGCCTTTTCAAGACTTCTTGGTCGCCGATTCCGTACTTTATCTCTTTGCCAAATGCATCGGCAAATTTCTCGACGTTCTCTGCCCAAAGGTGCTGCAGTTGGGTTCGGATCTGTATCTCTATCTGCTTCCCATCCATTTTGGCGACAATATGAACAGCGCGATAGCCGTGGCTTGGCTTTTTACGACGATCTATCACAGTGACTTGCTCGAACATTGAACTAATAACACCAACTGCCGCATCTTGGTCGTAAACGTCGCCCACGATTACTCTGCAGCCCGCAATGTCTTGCATTTGAGAAAGCCTAATACTCTCGCGGGCGAGCTTGTCGACGATCGATATAGTTGATTTAGACGGCCGTCCCGTTGGTGCAAACGCCGGCCTTGTCCCAAGCACGCTTAGAACCTTCTCATAAACAGACGAGAAGGACCGTCGATAATCATCGAGCAATTGTCTGTCATCGACAGTAATACTATTGTGTCTAAGACGCTCCCCCAATCGATCGATCTGCGATCTTGAAAAGTCAGTCATAATTCAGTTCTCTTGGCGATGGCCGTTTCAAATCCTGATACAAGAGCTTGTCGATGACCTTTCCGTGCTCTTTGATGTGTTCGATGATAGCGAGTGCTTGGAATATCCGCTGGTCGACGTCCTTGATATTGCCGACGTAGTAAAGCAATGAACGCTGTTTGCCGGGCGTCAGTGAGTGAAAGAGTTTGTCGCCCTCAGGATCCTGATCCAGAACCTCACGAAATTCCTCGGGCATCGGCAGGCCGTATTTGCTTTCGTCGAGAACAAGTACTACATCGACCTTGTCGCCGGCGACGATCCCGAGAGCCTCGCGCTTCTTTTTATTGACGATGATATAGAATCGGCCGCCTGACGGCATCAGGGCACACTGAAACGGTTCGCCTCCCTTGATCGTGCAGACGACACGCTTGTACCTTTTATCCTTGAACGAAAGCTTATCGGCCGTCTTTTTCTCGATAACGAGGAAATGCCAGCCCGACGTTTCGGGCGCGTGGTCCAACAGAGCCTTTATCTTGATCATCTTCGGCATTAAAAAAACAGCTTACAGCTATCAGCTTCTAGCTGTAAGCTGTATTTTCAAATTCTTTGGTAAAATCATATTGCGTGAAAGTTTTGATACAGCCAATTTTGGACAAGGCCCTAGCGGGCGAAAGGCTCTCGACCGATGATTGCACCGCGCTTCTCGAATCGAAGGACATTCTTCGCATCGGCCTGGCCGCGGATGAGATCCGGCAGCGAAAGAACGGGAATGATGTGGTCACCTACATCATCGACCGCAACATTAATTATACGAACGTCTGCAACGTCGTCTGTACATTCTGCGCGTTCTATCGCCGGCCGGGCAAACCGGACACGTACGTCCATTCGATGGAAGAGATCGAAAAACGCATCGACGAGACGATCGAGCTTGGCGGCACCGGCGTTTTGATGCAGGGCGGACTTCACCCGGATTTTAATATCGAATGGTACGAGGACCTTCTCAGTACGCTGCACGCAAAATATCCGAAGTTTCAGCTGCACTGTTTCTCACCGCCGGAGATCCACAATATCTCGCTCATCTCGGGCCTCGATTACGACACGATCGTTGAGCGGCTGAAAGCTGCCGGGCTCAATTCGCTCCCCGGCGGTGGCGCAGAAATACTCGATGACGAGGTGCGTAAACGCGTTTCGACAAAATGCACCACGCAGGAATGGCTTGACGTAATGCGTTCGGTTCACAAGGCCGGATTGATATCGACCGCAACGATGATGTTCGGCATCGGCGACCGGATCGAGCATCGGGTGCGGCACCTCGACCTCGTGCGTCAACTGCAGGACGAATCACTCGCCCGCATAGATGAAACCGGCAAGGGCGGACAATTCACTGCATTCATCCCTTGGACATTCCAGCGGGAAAATACTGCATTGGGACGCAAGATCACGGAAGAACCGACCGGCATCGACTACCTCACGATGCTCGCCGTCTCAAGGCTTTTCCTCGACAATATTCAGCACATACAAGCCTCGTGGCTCACGCAAGGTCTAAAGATCGGCCAGGCCGCCTTGCGATTCGGCGCCGATGATATGGGTTCGATAATGATCGAAGAGAACGTCGTCTCTGCCGCAGGTGCCAACACCGACGCCAACGAAAAAGAGCTCCGGTACCAGATACGCGAAGCCGGATACACACCCCAGCAACGCGACATCCTCTACAACTACGTCACTCGCGATGAGGTCTCGACGATCGACCAAAGCGATTCAATGAAACTCAAACAACTCACCGTTGCTTTCGCGGATTGACCCTCAAAGACTATCGTCATCGAGTTCGTCAGAGATGGGGGATCAGCTTTTTCTTGTCAACTTGTCACGAACAGCGTAGAATCGAAGAATGAAAAGTCTTCCAGTTGGAGAATTAAAAGCTCAATTTTCTGAGGTACTTGAAAAGGTGCAGCAGGGCGAAACGATAGAGATCGTTTATGGAAAAAAGAAAAAGCCGGTCGCTCGTCTCGTGCCTATCAGCGATAACAAATCTAAGTCGAAGAAGAAAAAACGCAAACTCGGCATTCTTGATGGCAAGATGAAAGTCGTATTTTCGGACGATTTCAAAATGACGGAAGAGGAGTTCATCAGCCTCAAGATATGAAATTGCTCCTTGATACGCATATTTTTCTCTGGGTAACCGGCGAATCGACGCGCTTGCCAAATGCGGTTGCCGAAACCATCAGGGATACCGACAACGAGGTATTTGTCAGTGCCGCTACATTTTGGGAGATCGCTATCAAGGTCAGAGCTGGGAAATTGGATATCGGTAAGGTAAGGCCGGGCGAACTTCCTTTGCGTGCGGTTGACATGGGTTTTGTACCAATCGGTATTCTGCCTGATGAAACTGCAACCATGGGCGAGCTTGCCGAATCATCCCACAGCGATCCTTTTGATCGGTTGCTTATTTGGCAAGCGATCTTACGAGGACTTACTCTTGTGAGCGGCGACGCGGAATTTGCTCGGTTCAAGAAGTACGGCTTGAAGCTGCTTTGGAAATGAGACGTAGAAGAATTGCAGATAAATGGACCTGAGCTCAAATAACTCATACTCGATCGACGGTGTAGTGGTCGTCGCCGTATCGAGTTGCGGGGTAATGATCTTCGCGGTCATGTTCTATTTTTGGCAGTTTTTCTCGACAGTCGATCATTATAACCACGGAGCATCTTTCGCTAACTCTGATCTTCTTTCCGCCTCGGTATGGTGCATCGTGGCAGCGGTCATTGTTGCAGCGGTCGCTTACCTCTTTAGATCCTTTTTCATGCGGTTTGTGCCGTCATACCTTCTCATCCCGATAGGTTCAGCCGTCTTTTTCACATTTTCGAGTTGGTGTTATCTCTACTTGGTCACGCGATCACGATACTCAGCAGGCGATCCATTTCTCCTCGAACCGCCTAGCTTCGCGTCGGTGATGCTTTCGGCTTTGTTTGCATCCTGTGTAATAAGTGCTCTCTCGGTGGGTGTTTCGTCGCTTACGTTTGCCGGTTGGCAAACCAGAGTAACTGATCGTGGCATCCACTTGTCTTAGCGGGTTTTAATCCTTAGGCCCTTGGCAGAAGACTCGGTGCCTGCAAGCAAGCGAGCGAAAAAACACAGTAAGTAGATTCACACCAAAGATCATTGCAACGATCATTGTTGCGGGAATCAACGCGGTCGTCGGCATCGGCGTCGCCGAGATCAGCCGGGCTGGTTGAACTTCGATGAGTTACGCTTACCGAACTGCAGCACTTCTTGCCTCGTCATTTGATGAGACGAGTTTGAGCTTTGTCGTTTTTGCGTCGAGCAGCGGGCCGAGTTCATAGACGTTTCGATACCCGTATGTGTATAGCGAGATGTATGTCGAGAGATTGAGCGATGCGGGGGCGACCTTTGTCGGGAAAGCGCTCGGCTCGTTCTCGAAATTGTTATTACAGTAGATCAGGATCTTGGTTGTCTTGTAGGGCAAGGCTTTGGCGAGGCTCTCGACCGTGATGTCGGGAAAGCTCAGGTTGATAGCTCCTGCAATGTGCAGCTCGTTGAACTTCTCGCTGCTCCTGGCATCGAGTATCACAACGCCAGGCTCTTTACTCGCCGCGATGAACTGATCCTCGGTCAGGCGACGGGTCGAGCGATGTTTTGCGGCATTTCGCGAAACCCGAAGGAAGCCATCCATATCAATGGCCGGGTTAGTAAGACTCGCGTTTGATTGCGCGTTTGCCGCGATCGCAAGCATCGTCAGCGCGACCGCGAGAATGATGGATCTCTTTATCATTGAAAAACACCTCCAACCGGATCTGTTAGTTTGTAGATGCAGAAGCGGCGATCAGGGATGCAAGGGCTTCTCGGGAAGCACCCCCTTGAGATCTTCTTGCCAACTTGCCCAGAAATTCTTGTAAAATGTTGGGTGTGATGCGCTTCTCCGCCGATAGTCCCGAGTAGAAAAGAAGATGATAGCCATAAAGCTCACCGCCGCAATTCTGATCGCTATCTTTAATGCAGCGATCGGTCTCGCGATCTTCTTCTTCCTTCTGCTCGCGATGAACGG
>JADYZI010000007.1 GCA_020853255.1 Acidobacteriota bacterium | reverse complement strand
TATATGATCTGGTGGAGATTTAATAACTGATGGAGACGAACGTACAATTTAAGAAACGTCTGGATAACCCGCCAAAGAGTGTCAAAATTAAGATCCAGCGGCGGGAAAAGGACGACGCGCCGGTGTACTGGGAAGTGTTCGAGATACCTTATCGCCGGAATCTGAATGTGATATCTGTTCTGATGGATATCCGTAAAAATCCGGTCACGGTTGAAGGGAAAACGACCACGCCGCCGGTTTGGGACATGTCTTGCCTTGAGCAGGTTTGCGGTATATGCACGATGGTGATCGACGGCCGCGTCCGGCAATCGTGTTCGGCGCTGATCGACAACCTGTTGATCGAATCGGGCAAGGATACGATCACGCTTGAGCCGATGTCAAAATTTCCGAACGTCCGCGATCTCAAGGTCGATCGTTCGCGGATGTTCGAGCATCTCAAACAGGTTCACGCCTGGATAGAACTCGACGGCAGCTACGATCTCGGCCCCGGCCCGCATATATCGAATGAGGTCGCACAGGAACGCTATGCCTATTCCCGCTGCATGACCTGCGGCTGCTGTCTCGAGGCTTGCCCGCAATATTCCGAGGACCAATACATCGGCCCGCAGGCCATCGCCCAGGCCCGGCTTTTCAACATGCACCCGACCGGCAAAACGAACATCGAGGACCGGTTGAACGGCTTGACCGGCGACGATGGCATCGGGAACTGCGGCAATGCTCAAAATTGCCTTCAGGTATGTCCAATGGGCATACCGCTAACGCGGGCCATTTATGAATCGAATCGGGACGTGACGATCAATTCGCTTTTTGGCTGGCTGAAGAAGTAACTAAAAACAGTTGAACAACTCGAAACTCAATACTGTGAGGATCGTTGTAAACTTGCCGAGTCGGTAATCGAGGCAATTTGAACTCGAACCAGACGGACCTAGCGGATGAAGACAGATAGATCCGTATAGATCTGCGGTGACCTAAGTTTCGACACAGCTTTTTGGATTTTCGGTGCAGGAACCTCACACGCTTCTGCTGGTGCCTCATTGAAGCGTCGCAACAACCGGAACACCGTTAAATGGTATCTCCATTAGCTTGGTTCCGGTATTCTCAGCGAGATACTCCCGCAATTCGTCAAGCTCCATTGGCCTCGCAAACAGAAAGCCCTGTGCCCCATCGCAGCCTAGCTCCTTGAGTGCCCGAAGCTGATGTTCGGTCTCGATGCCTTCTGCCACGGTCTTCAGGCCGAGGTTCCTTGCCAAAGCAAGTACCGTTTTTACGATCTCCGTATTCCTTCCTTCGGCGTCGATCGGGCTGACGAACGAACGGTCGATCTTTAGCGTCGATACCGGCAGCCTGATCAGATAACCGAGGTTCGAATATCCGGTCCCAAAATCGTCTATGTCGATCTCAATACCAAACTCTCGGATCCGATTCAGCATTTCTATTGCCTTGGTCTGATATTCGAAAAAGATCGACTCCGTTATTTCGAGCTTCAGCCGGTTGGCCGGAAATTGTGTCGCCTCGAGTATCCGCATCACATTTTCGGCAAGTTTCGGCTGCCCGAATTGTCGGCACGAAAGGTTGACGCTCAGCGTAAGGTCGTGCTCAGGCGACATCGCGGTCAGGATCGGCCCGATCTCGCGGCAGGTCCGCTCAAGGATATACTCACCAAGGGCGTCGATCGTTCCAATCTCTTCCGCGATATTGATAAATCTTGCCGGTGCGATCTTGCCTAGTGTCGGGTGCACCCACCGTGTCAAAGCCTCGATGCCCAGTATCTCCCCGGTCGTCAGCGAGAAAATCGGCTGGTACATTGCATAGATCTCACCGTTGTCGACCGCCCGGCGCAGGTCCGTTTCCAACTGAAGCGTCTCTTTGGCCGCAAGGTGCATTTGTTCGTCAAATACTTCGTGTCGCGCCTTCCCTGCGCGTTTTGCCTGATACATCGCCGTATCGGCATCGCGCATCATCTCTTCCGCCGTGAGGTGCTGGTCCGACGCGTGCAGAATGCCTATGCTTGCCGAACTGTAGATCACATGCCCGTTCAGATCAAAGGGCAGGCTGAATTTTTGCTGAACACGTTCGGCGATGCGGACCACCTCACCCGGTTCGTAGTTGCCTTCGACCAGGATCGTGAACTCGTCACCGCCAAGCCGGGCAACAATATCTGACGGGCGAAGACATTCACGCAAGCGGTCGGCTATCCCAACCAAAAGCTGATCGCCGAACAGATGGCCGAGCGAATCGTTGACGTGCTTGAAGCGGTCCAGATCGATAAACAGGACGCTGATCTTGTAATTGCGGTTTTTGCTGGCCGTTCTCAACGCCGCGCTCAGGCGTGTCATGAACATCTTGCGGTTTGGAAGGCCGGTGAGAATGTCGTGGGTCGCTTCGTGCTTTAGCTTTGCTTCTGCCAGCTTGCGTCCTGTGATGTCCTGTATCTGGAAGATCAGATTCGGAGCCCCCAATTTCGAATCGGTGGCGGTTGAAGCGCTCCACGATGTCCAGACCGTCCTGCCTGTCTTATGAATATATCTCTGCTCCATCTGGCCGTTGGGAGACTTGCCGGAGTTCAGCGCGTAGATCATTTTCAGAGTATCGCCGAGATCCTCCGGGAAAAGTACCGCTTGGAAGTCCATTGCAAGAAACTCCGCCTCGGTGTATCCCAAAATGCCGCAGAGCGCATGATTGACCTTTAGCCATTTTCCGTCCGTCGCAACGAGAGCGATGCCGATCGGGGCATGGTTGAAAGCACTTCGAAATCGTTCCTCCGATTCCTGAAGTTCAACTGCTTTCGCCTCAAGTTTCTGGTTTGCCTCTTTTGCCAGCTCGACTTGTTGGATCCCCATCTCGATGTTCTTCAAATACATCTTGTAGGTGAGGAAGATGAAGAAGATCACCGGGAACGAGGCGAATATCACAACAAAGCCTAGCGATCCCGCGAGAAGATGAAGGATTCCCGCACTCAAAGCACCGACGAAATACGTGATGAAGCTATAGGCATACTTGTTCTTCCACGTTTCCCACAGCGGAAGTTCGTTCTTCAGTGCATCGTGGACAGATGCAAGGGCCGTATTCGCAATGAACTGTGTCACCGCGATGATCGAAAGCGCGACGACAAGCTTCTGCGGATAGCTGCTATTTCCCTGCAGCGGTCCGTCGAGGTTAAGCCCCGAGAACGACAGTGCCAGATAGACCAACGCTGTTGAAATGGCCACCGCGGCCGAGTTGAAAAAGACTGTCAGTTTTCTGTTGCAGAATCGCCACGACGAGAAGAATGCTTCAACGGCCGAAAGAATGATGGCTAGTTCTCCGCCGTATGTCAGCAGAGCAAGGAATATAAAGGTATCAGAAACCGCTATGTGAGATTTGAATTTGGGGATCTGTACCGTAAGCCGCGAACCGACGCCGATCGTGAAACAGAAAAGCAAGAGAAAATTTAGATCGATCTTCGCCGTCGGGAGCCGGTAACACGCCGCCGACAAAACAGCAAGGCCGCAAATAATAACGGCAAACATATACTGTTCTGACAGTTTCCTGAGTTGCATACCTGTATCGGTAACTTAGTCAATGGCGGGCTATCTGGGAGGCCTGACTAAAAACGAGGTAATAGATCGATATGAAGGTGGCCAAATGTTCCCCGCTGAGTAATGCGCGAAACGACCGGCTTCGGCCTCTAACATTATGACGACGTTAAACTTATTTGTCCATACTTTTTCTTTCTTTGTCATAATGCAGTTCTACTGCCTAGTCGGGATACCCGATCGCGGGTCGAACTCGGCTCGACGAGCGATCCTCAATCCATAGATCGACTTCGCACACGGCGTACCATCGCCTAACTATTGCAGCTACATATGTTACAGCATTACCCTTCCTGCCTTTCCGATCAAATCATTCAATGCTCGGTCGGATTTCGGTCAATTTGATCGGGCCCGGCTTGCGCTTAGACAAAAAAAGGCCGCCTTTCGCAGGCAGCCTTTTTTATCACGCTTGGTCGAGTTTCTTACACAAACAATGTCGTGCAGTCGCCCGTCGCTTTGTAGCCGGCTTTGAAGTAGCTCTTGTGGGCCGCCGCAAAGTCGACATTGCTGAGCATGCAAACGTTTTCCACACGGTCAAGCAGCCGAATGGTCAGATCCGCCAGGCAGGCGGAACCGATCCCGCGGCCCCTGAACTCGGGAGCAACGTAAACGCCTTCGAGGTAGATCGTCTGATCGGTCTCGGCGATGATGTCGGCCTTGAAGACCATCTTGTCACCGTCGAACTTCACAAACACGCGGCCCTGTTCGATCCGGCGGGCAACCCGTTTGAGAAAGCCCTCGCGGTCTTTTACCATCGGGTCCACGCCGCATTCCATGAATGCTACCTCAGCCTGTGCCTCGGCAACCGGGATCAGCTCGTCAAGCGTTGCAAGCCTGAGTTCGCTGTCCGTACTGCTCGGCACCATGAACGGGAAGCTGACCTCAAAGAGGCGTTCCACACATGTCAGCCGCGGCTGCGTAAGGCCGTCGCTGTAATGATTCCAGAACGTTGCCGCTGCCGTTCCATGCGACATTATCAAATGGATCGGCGTTTCCGAGGTCCTCGCCTTGTGAGCAAAAGCCTTCAGTGCTTCGTCCGAACGTGCCTCGACCAATGTCGAATGTCCGATCAGGGCGATGCCTTCGAGTTCGCCATTTGAGTTGCGGTAACCGTAGAATTTCCCGCGGTTAAGTTCGCTCTGGAGGCCGTTGTCATTGATGAAGCTGGTCATGACTACCGTATGGACCGGACGCACCGCCAGGAACTTCATCGTTTCTTCACGATTGGTTTCGGTAAGTTCAGCCACTCTCGAAAGGTCAGGCTTGACCTCGATGATCGGCTGGACCGATTT
>JADYZI010000006.1 GCA_020853255.1 Acidobacteriota bacterium | reverse complement strand
ATCACCTATCCGAACAATGTCAGCCGCCAGCAGCTCTTCGTCGATCATGCTCGGGTGGCCCTGAAAATGGTTGCGGCCGAGAGTTTCATGAATGTCCTGGTAGAGCACGGTGCCCGACATCACAAGTACGTCCACAAAACGATTCTTGATCACATAGGCCAACAGGCGCCGCATTCCGGACGAGATCAGGTTGCCCGATCCGCAAACGTAGATAGTGGAAGTGTCGTCCAGCATATCCAGCCAGATCCGGTGTGCTTCCGCCAATTGTTTAGCTCCAAAGCCCGCTCCCTCCATTTTTTCGAGCAGACCGGCAACCGAACGGTCGCGGTCTATCGGGACCGGCCGTGTCGGTACCGTTAAGAACTTTGCAGACTTTGATTTTTTTTGAGCCGCCATCATAAATTCTCCAGAAACAATAAAAATAGTAAGAAAACTGTTAAATCTCGGCCGCGTCGACGGCAAAGAACTCCAAACGTCCGCAGCCGCCGCAGCGATAGGCGTCAACGGTCCTGACATCGCGTCCATCCGTTTTTAGCCCTGACCAGAATGATGATGTGGGCTCACCTTCCACCCAAACCTGCTGGGTCTTGTATTCTAGATGGCCGCGGTCGAAGATGAATCCTCTGCTTGTTGCTCCGCCGCATGCAGGGCATTTGAAATTCGGGTCCATAGATTATTCTCCGCCTCCGTTCGGTGACAGGTACGTGTAGCTTTCAGCCTGATTCTCGTAAAATTCGATCAGGTCATTTCCTGCCTTTGTTGAAAGATCGCCGTCCTTGATCCGCTTCATGACGCCCCGCCGAAACTGATCATGGAGCTGCACCGCATCAAATCGGGCCGTCGCGATCGAATCGGCCAGCGTCGCGCCATAGATAACCTTCCTGATGATATGGCCATCCTCACCAATAAAAATGTGAGCTTCGTGAGGCACGCCGAAGAGGTTGTGGTTGTTGCCCATGACTTCCTGATAGGCGCCCACCAGCATCATCGCCAAGTAATAGGGTTCGCCTTTGACCAGTTTGTGGAGCTCGAGAACGGTCTTTACGTCATGCAGATCCACGAACTTGTCAACGATCCCGTCGGAATCGCAGGTTATATCACATAGCGTAGCATATTCCGTCGGCTTTTTGTTGAGTTTATGTATTGGGATTATCGGAAATAACTGTTCGAGAGCCCAATTATCAGGCATTGACCGAAAAACTGAGAAATTGGCCAGATATTTCGCGCAGAGCAGCTTTCGCAGATCGTCAAATTCTTCGGAAACATACTTTTTTTGCTGTGCAAACTGGTCGGCGCGTTCGCAAACGTCCCAGAACAAAACCTCGCCTTTCCCTTTGTCTTCAAGTGTGATCAGTCCGAGATCGAACATCGTGAAAAGTCCCTCGCGATGTTCGAGGGCATCGTGGTAATACTCGCGATAATTCTTTGCGTTGATCGTTTCACGGAGATCATGAAGTTCGCGGACGACCGGCGGGTCTTCTTCGTCGATCGTCATCGGCGTCAGATCCTCGACCACCGTTTCGATCTCGTCCTGGACGTTGGTCACCAACATCGCGTGATAAGCCGAAAGGTACCGGCCGGATTCCTGAATTATCGTCGGATGCGGGACATTCTCGTCATCGCAAACCGTTTTGATCACATAAATAACGTCGTTCGCAAACTCGCGGGCGTTATAATTCGCTGATGATTCAAACGAGGTTCGCGATCCGTCATAATCGACCGCCATGCCGCCGCCGACATCGAGATATTCGATCGGGATGCCCATCTGCCGGATCTTCGCATAGGTCCGGGCCGCTTCTTTCATCGCATTTTTAATGCGCTTGATGTCGGTGAGCTGAGAACCGATATGAAAATGCAGGAGCTTTAGCATATCGGCCTTACCGGCTTCCTGAAGTTGGCGGATCACATCAAGTATCTCGGTTGTCGTGAGTCCGAATTTGGCGGCCTCCCCGCCCGACTTCTCCCATTTTCCGCTGCCCTTGGAATAAAGCTTAACGCGGACCCCAAGCATCGGCAGTTTTACCGGGCCTTCGGCTTCCGCGGACTCGGCCAGCAAGCTGAACGTGTGAGTCAACTCGCTCATTTTTTCGATGACGATGACAACGTTCTTTCCCGCCGCCGCCCCGGCAAACGCAAGCTTTACAAAATCGCGGTCCTTAAATCCGTTCAGTACGAGCAGGCTGTCTTTTGCCAATTCAAGGCCAAGTGCTGCGTAAAGCTCGGCCTTTGAGCCGGCCTCGAGGCCAAAATTGTATCGTGAGCCTTCGCGCAGGTATTCTTCTATAACGGCCCGGTTCTGGTTTACCTTCATCGGGTAAACACAGAGATGGCCGCCTTCATATTCGAATTCCTTGATCGATTTTCTAAAGGCGGTCTGCAGCTTGCGGATCTGGCCAAAAAGCAGCTGAGGAAAGCGCAGCAGGACGGGCGTGCGGACTCCCCGCTTGTTCAGATCATCGATGATCTCTTTAACATCGGCGGTCAGGTTCTCATTTTCCGGAGATATGACAACAAGGTTGCCCTTGCGGCTGACGCCGAAATAGCCAGCACCCCAATTTCCAATACCATATGTTTCGGCAGTTTGCTCAGTGATCGCGGTCAATATTCGTGCTCCTGCAAGAAAGGTCGATACAAAAAGGCATAGCAAAAGCCGTAAGTTTATCAAAAATCGAAAGCCAATAACAACAAGTCCATTTTTATTGGGCGGCGTACGCCGGTTGGCCGTTTACGGGATCATGCCACGTTCTTTGGCATAAGCTTTGCTTTTGGTCGCAAGTACCCGGGCTCCCACCCGGTAAGATCAAGGAACTAAGGGGTTTTGGACGTTCATGGGCGGATATGCGGCGGGTGATTGCCAAAAAGTGGTGTCATTATTTGTCACTTCATGTAAAACCCCGCCAGTCGAGGTGAGATCGCAATGAGAAATTTCAAAGATCAAAAAGGGTTTTCTCTTATCGAACTGTTGGTTGTGGTCGTGATCGTCGGGGTAGTTGCCGCATTGGCCGTGCCTGCGTATCAGCGCGGGATCCTTGCGGCGGAGATCAGAAGCGTGCACGCGACCATGAAGGTGATGAGCTCAAGCCAGGCGATGTTCTTTTCGCAAAATCAGCGGTTCGCACGGCTAAGTGAGCTCAACTCCATTAACGCCAACCAGTTGGGTACCATTTCGGGTGACCGGATGTTTCGGCACAATTTTACCTTCGAAATGACGCCTCTTGCCCCGACCGATGCTGAGTTAAGGGAAAGCTACGCGATCGGGGCCTTTCGCGATGCGGCGGGACTGACCTGGCGTTTTGAAATGACGAACACCGGGCTTCAGCGGGTTCTTCCGACAGCGGACGAATACT
>JADYZI010000005.1 GCA_020853255.1 Acidobacteriota bacterium | reverse complement strand
CGTCGCCCGCCTGCTGTACGGCGAGCCGTATGAACGCTGGGAGATGTCCAATTTTCGAAACGAAGAACACGTTCGCTACAGTTGGTCACGCGGCGAATGCACAAATAATTTAAGCGTAACGCGCGGCAACAGTCTTGGTGTGCCTGAACCGGGTTCACATGGCGAATTCATCGTTGAACACTACTGGGGTTATACAAAACGCGGCGAAGATCGAACCGACGAATACAAGGTCGAGCACCCGAAATGGGAACTTTTCACGGCGGAAGACCCGCGTATAAGCGTCGATTTCCGCGCGACCTACGGGAAGGACTTTGCCTTTCTGTCGGATGCAAAACCGTTTTCAGTAATTCTTGCGGCCGGGTCGGACATCGCGGTTTACAAGGGGCAGACGATCCATTATTAGCTGAGCGCGTTTCATTGGAATAAACTGTATTCCTCAGTGGATACTTCTTACTATGGCAATTATTGGAATAGTTGCGGTCGCAAAAAACAACGCTATCGGCAAAGGCGGCAAGCTGCCGTGGCATTATCCGGCGGACCTTAAATTCTTTAAGCAGACCACGACCGGCAATGCCATTGTGATGGGAATGAACACATGGCGCTCGATCGGGCGGCCGCTGCCGAACCGGTTGAATATCGTACTCAGCCGTTCGGCGCAGATCGACCAGGCGGAAAACCTGATATTTCTCCGCAGTGAAAAAGAGGCGCTAGACCTTTCGCGATATTTGAACTGCGATATGTATGTGATCGGCGGGTCGAAGACGTTTGCCGAGTTCTCGGACTACATTCAAAGGTGGATCGTGACGGAGGTCCCGCTTGATGTGGCAGACGCTGATACATTTATGCCGGCCGATTTCCTGGATGGGTTCAACCGAGTCGAAGCTTCGGACATTGATGACGGACTGCGTGTTTATGTTTATGAAAAAGTGTCCTGAGTCGTGCGACTTACTGATCGCGACTGATAGGTGTAGAATAGCCGCGAAAAGGAGGCACTTCCTATGATGGGTGGAAGATCGTGGGACGATTGGATCGAAGAGTACGCCGAAGGCCACCAGCATCCGATAAACCGGCTGATGCACAGTTTCGGCATTCCGATGATCGCGATTGCTATCGTGCTCATCCCTGCCTGCGTTTTCGTCGGCGGGCTGTGGCGTATAGCTTTGGGACTTTTCGTCATTGGCTGGATACTCCAATTCATCGGCCACTATTACGAAGGCAAGCCGCCCGAGTTTTTCAAGGATTACCGATTTCTTTTCGTGGGACTGCGATGGTGGTTCAAGAAGGTGCTCGGTGTAAAGTGAGTGTTCCCAGCTCTTTAGAAGGATAGCTGATAGCTGCCGACTGATAGCTGGCAGCTATTTTTGAATTTGATCTATGCCCACCGATGCGAAACAACTTGTCCTCGGCCTCGACATCGGCACGTCCAGCGTTCGGGCGGCTTTGTACGATGACAAGGGCAACGTTCTTCCACGGACGATGGTCAAGAACGAGCGGACGCTGACGGCGACCGATGACGGCGGGGCCGAGATCGATGCGGATGAGGCGTTTGATCAGGTCTTTGCGGCGATCGGTGATGTTTTGGCGAAAGCGGAAAAAGTAAAAGGCGAGATAACCCATGTTGCCGCAAGCTGTTTTTGGCACAGCCTCGTCGGCATTGATACGAAAGGGAAGGCGACGACAAAGGTCTTTGGCTGGGCCGACACGCGAAGCCGCGAAGCCGTTGCTGTGCTACGGAAAAAATTCGATGAGAATGAAGTACACAACCGCACCGGCGCACGCTTTCATTCCAGCTACTGGCCAGCGAAGCTTTTGTGGCTAAAAGGCAGAAACACGACCGGTAGGGAGGGTGCCCCGTTCACGGAAACCGATCATTGGCTATCACTAAGCGATTACATTCTCCTTAGACTTACCGACGCTCTGGCCACCTCAGTCTCAATGGCATCCGCGACCGGCATTTTTGATATACGAAAGTGCGAGTGGGATAGAGGCCTGATCAAATTCCTGAAACTGAAATTCGCGAACTTTCCGCCGATCTCTGCCGACAACGCAACATATACGCTAAACGCAAAATTCGCAAAACGCTGGCCGCGGCTTGCGGATGCACAGTGGTTTCCTGCCATCGGCGATGGCGCCGCAAACAATATCGGCGCCGGGTGCGTTACGAAAAACAAAGCGGCATTGATGATCGGCACATCGGGCGCGATGCGCGTCGCATATAAAGGCGAGCCGCCCGCTAAGATTCCGTCCGGTTTGTGGTGTTATCGCATCGACCGGAAACGCGTTGTTATCGGCGGAGCATTGAGTGACGGCGGCGGACTTTATCAATGGCTGAAGGACAACCTTCGCCTGCTCGCCGATGACGACAAGACCGAAGCCGAGATCGCAAAACGCCCGCCCGCCGGCCACGGACTGATATTTCTGCCGTTTCTCGCAGGCGAACGCAGTACCGGCTATCACGAAAATGCGGCCGGGGCGATCCTCGGCCTGCGCACGGCGACCGACACTATCGATATCGTCCAGGCAGCACTTGAATCTGTCGCCTATCGCTTTGCCGATATCTTCGACCAGCTCAACAGCGTCATAAAGGTCCGCGAGATCATCGCCTCTGGCGGTGCCCTTCGCCATTCGCCCGTCTGGACCCAAATCATCGCCGACGTCCTCGGCCGCGACCTCACGCTCCCCGACACCCGCGAAGCATCTTCCCGCGGCGCTTGTTTGCTCGCACTCGAAACGATTGGCAAGATCGCGGCGATCGGCACCGTCTCAACGCCCAAGGGCCAAGGTTTCAAAAGCAAACCAGTGAATTCAAATGCGTACCGCTCCGCCCGGAAACGGCACTCATACAAATATAAGCAATTGATGTCTTGATGTCTGCGATTATTGATGTTATGATGTCGATATTATGAGGACTACATTAACACTGGACGACGAAGTGATGATCGGCATTAAAGGCGTTCAAAAAAAACGGCCTGAGGCTTCTTTCAAACAGATCGTTAACGACATAATGCGAAAAGGGCTGGCGGCAGATGGCGAGGCCG
>JADYZI010000004.1 GCA_020853255.1 Acidobacteriota bacterium | reverse complement strand
CGATATTCTCGTCGATCTCCGGCGAGACGAACATCGATGCGAATGATGTTTCGCGGCTGCCGCCGGAGTTGAAAGGCGAGATACGAACGAGTCTATGAACTCCAGCTTCCGCCGCAAGAAGCCCATAGGCATAGTCGCCTTCGATGCGGAATGTTGCGGACTTGATGCCCGCTTCGCTTCCCGGCTGCTCATCAAGGATCTCTGCCTTAAAGCCTTTGCGCTCGGCCCAGCGAAGATACATTCGCAACAGCATCTGAGCAAAATCCTGCGCATCGGTGCCGCCGGCTCCGGCCTGCAGCGAACAGATCGCGTTGATAGCGTCGGTTTCGCCCGAGAGCAAAGATTCGATCTCGGCGGCGGCAACTTCGCCATCGAGTTTAGCTATCAGTTCTTCGAGTTCCATCGCCGAGGCCTCGTCCGATTCGGCGAACTCGAACAGCACCTCGGCATCCGAAACGCCGGTTTCGAACGCTTTCTGGCGTTCAAGAGCTTTCTCAATGCGCGACCGCTGCTGCACGACCTTCTGCGCCGATTCCGAATCGTCCCAAAAGCCCGGTTGGGCGATCTGCTCTTCGAATTGTTCTAGCTGTTTGCGTTTCTGAGGCGCGTCAAAGAAACCTCCCAAGTTGGGCAACTTTATCTTTGATCTCTTCGTGTTTTGTATGCAGGTCTGCAAGTTCCATATTTGAGTGTTTTTCGCAATCGACGAGCTATTTTATGAAGTTAAGTTTAAATGGCATGACTCGCTGATCTTTTTGCCGCGTATAGTTACCGACAATCGTATGATCTTTTTTAACGTCCCCCTTAAACGTGTCGATGAGCTTCCCGTTTTCATATCCGTATATTACCACTCGATTTCCACTAATATTTCCGTCAAGTTTTAGGGGTATCTTATATTTCGTGTAATAGTAACTTCCGGACAGATTGTTACCATCCTGCCTTATCGATAATTCAACCTCGTATTTGTTATCAACGCGTCCTCGGTAAACATTAATTTTCGAATTACTAGTAACTCCAGGTCGCGAACTCTGGTCAGAAGACCGAGTGATGAATTGTGTTACGCTACCCATTATCAACACTCCGGAAACTATGACCCCGACAACAATCAGTCCGCCAATGACAAGGACAACTAAACCGCCACCGACCCACCCTGAGGATCTCGGATTGTATATTCCGTCGTCTCCTCCACCGTTAGGATAGGTTCTTCCGGCACTCGGACTATTGTCATAATAATGGTTAGAATTATCGCCAAACCATCCTGTTTGTTTTACACGCTGATAAGATTCTTTCCCGTCTTTATCGAAGTACTGCGTATAGCTGTTACCCCAAAAATCTTGCCTCTTTTCTGCATGTCCCGTTTTTTGATTATCCTGATTGTAATATTGCCGATAGTCATTACCAATTATTCTTTCTTTCTTTTCACTCCAACCGGTCTTCTTATTATCCTTGTCATAGTGCTGAGTATATTTCCTACCTAAAAAGCTCTCCTTTTGCTCATTCCATCGGCTCTTTTTTCCATCCTTGTCGTAATGTTGATTATATTTTTTTCCGAAAAGAGTTGTTCTTTCTTCGCTCCGGCCCGATTTGTTACCATCCTTATCGTAGTACTGGGTGTATTTATTCCCCCAAAAGTCGGTCTTCTTTTCGCTACGCCCACTTTTCTTTCGAGCCATAAACACTTCCTCGCAATCTACAACAATTTCGAAAATTAAATTTGATTGTAACCTTGAAGTATTCTATCAAACGTTTACTTTGCCTCTTCGGGTCCCAATTAACATCACGACCGTTACAACTGAACACAACCACGCAAACCAGTCGCCGTATTTAACATAGAACGTCTGCGAGCCATCGGATTTCGACACGCTCCAGACACGTGTGTCTTCCTGATACGGCTGAGCCGCGTCCAAAACGGCGCCTTTTTCCGTAATATAGGCCGTGATCCCAACGTTGGTCGCACGAAGAACGGGCCGTGAGGTCTCGACCGCGCGAAAGACCGCGTTCGCAAGATGCTGCTTCAAAACAGGCGTTGGGCCGAGGTAACCGTCGTTGGTCAGTTCGATAAGAACGTCCGCACCGTCGCCAACAAACCGACGGGATAGCGTGCCGAAATTGGATTCGAAACAGATCAGGATGCCCGCTTTTGCGTCACCGACAGGAAGAATGTCGTGGGTTCGGCCATAGGCAAACGTTCCGACGAGGCCCGGCAGAACGCCATCAAGCGGAAAAGGCATCGCCTCGCCGAATGGCACGAGGTGGATCTTGTTGTACTGACCTGCCTTCTTTCCGCTCGGATCGATCATAACCGCCGAGTTGAAATATCGGGTCGATTCACTATCCGGTTCGGCGGAATTGAAGAGCACCCACGCGTTGTTCCGCCGGGCGAAATCATTTATGTAAGTCTGGAACTCGCGGTCGTCCGTGTACATATAGTTCATCGGAGATTCGGGAAGGATCACGAGCTTCGTGCCGGACCGAACATCCGCCAAACGCTGTGTCGCAAGTTGGATCTGACGGCTGCGAAGTTGGTCCAGCTTGACCGCAGAAAGCGAACTCATCGGAACGTCCGCCTGAACAACGACGGCCGTTGCGGCAATATCGGCCGAGTCTGACGGCTTTGCCTCGGTCTTTGCTCCAGACGCGAAAAAGAACAAAAGAGCTGCCGCCACGGTTGGGATCGCGACCAACGCGATCGACAAATTTCGCTTTCCTTTTTGCGTAAAGGCCGACCTCATCGTTGGATCGACCAAAAGGTATATAATTCCGGCCGGAGCAACGAAATAAGTACCCAAAGCGAGCAATGGCACGCGGCGTTCAAAAGCATCCGACGTTGAGCCGGCAACCTTCAACGCGGCGGCGATCAGCGTACTAAAGGCAACGATATTGAAACTCACAAGGTAAACGCCGCCGACCGACGCCATATTCAAGATCGCGTGCGGCGAAAAGGCCTGAGAATAGCCGATCGCGTTCCAATTGTTCCCCGTCAGCCAAAGACGCAGATATTCGCTAAAAACCCAGACAAAAGGTGCCGTAAGCAGGCTCCAGGAACCGCACCGTCTTGAGATCGCGTTAAAGACGAGTGCAAAGACCGCGGGAAAGAACCCTGCGATCATGCATGCGATAAATATCAGTAAATAGGCTAATACAGGCGGGAAGGCTCCGTAGTGGATCGGCGCATAGGCGAGCCACCAACACGTTCCGAAAAAATAGGCGGTTCCAAAGATAAGGCCCAGAAAGAACGACGAGATCCCCTTCCTTT
>JADYZI010000003.1 GCA_020853255.1 Acidobacteriota bacterium | reverse complement strand
GGCCAAAGTCGGGCATCTCGATCTGTTTGGCCGTGCCGACCATTACGTATTCGACCTTGCCCTTGCGGTTCAGCAGCACGCCGATCTGCCGTCCGGTTTCCTGCGAAAGCTCAGCCATCTGACGTGCCAGCTCGGCCGAAACTATCTCGTCCGCCGGCACACGCCGCGAACCAAGCCGCTCAATGCGGCGAAGCTGATTATGTTTCAGTCCCTGCGTTGACCCGTGAATTCCGTTGATAAAACAATGCCCCCCAAGATCAAGTAAACTTCTGTGTTGCAGTGAACCCACTCAAATTCTTTGTGCACTTTGTGTCTTTGTGTTTAGTCCTATTTTTCACCACAAAGGCACAAAGGGAAGACACAAAGTTCGCGAAGACGAAAGGCAGTGATTCAAATCGATTCACTACTCTCTGAATTATATCAAAACCACGTATTTCGTGGTGACGAAGCGGCGGCCTTTGACCATGAAATGCACGGAACGAAGACACGAAAATTCACGAAACCGAATGCATTCACCCAGGCTCATGCTTGAACTATTCCCTGAGTTTAATACAATCAAAACCGTGCAGCCGCGGACGAAGCGACAGAAGGAAGTACTTGATTATGTCACCCGATTCATTGACCGGAACGGGCACAGGCCTTCATATCAGCAGATCGCAAGGCATCTGGGCGTGTCGTCGCGGGCCGGGGTCCAACGCCATATCGCCGCGCTTGAAAGCCAGGGGCTTATTTCGCGCCGCCGTGAAAACGGCAGTTTCGGGATTGAGCTACAGCTTCAAAAACTTGTTACTGACAAGGTGTGCGATGTTGAGTTGCTCGGGGCGGCGGAGGGCGATGAACGGTCTGCGATTCCGAACCACGGCACGCTTACTGTGCCGCGTAACCTGATAGGCGATATTGCGCCGGACGAGGTATTCGCTTACCGCGTCGCGGACGATTCAATGACTGGGCGGCACATCTGCGAAGGCGATATTGTTCTTTTGGAAAAACGATCGTACGCCCGCCGCGGCGAGGTGGTGCTGGCGCATACCGAGGACCAACGCATGCTGCTCGGCCAGTATTACAACCACGGCCTCGAAACCGAAATTCGCCCCGCCGCCGGTGGCTACGACCCGATAATATTGCCGTCGGATGAGATCACGGTCGAGGGTGTCGTACGCGGATTATTCCGGCCGTTTCCTTCGTTTGACTAAACAGGAAGACTTAGCGGCGAGTTGTTTCGCCTAGATCTTTCGCTATCTCTTCGTACAAGGCGGCGTATTGCGCCGCGATTACTTTCTTATCAAACCGCTCGATATTCTTGATCCCTTGCTCGACGAGTTCACTCCTAAGCTCAGGTTCGCGGATCACACGCTCGATCCCGGCGCGGATACTCCGATGATCGAAAGGATCGACCAACACGGCCCCGCCTGCCCCCGCAACTTCCTTCATCGGGCTTAGATCGCTGGTTACGACCGGCAGACGGGCGGCTTGGGCCTCGATTATCGGAAGGCCGAATCCCTCGAGTGTCGAACAGAATACAAGGATGTCCGCTTGGCGGTATTCGCGTATCATTTCCTCGTCGGAAAGCTGCGATCTTGATTCGAAGTCGATCCCTTTTTCGGTCAGGAGGCGCTTTTGCTCGGGCCCGAGCACGCCGATGATCGAAAGCCGACAATCGATCGCTTTAAGGGCGCGTATTACGTTTTCGGCGTTCTTGTTGGGCAGGCTTCCGATCTGCAGAATTCTTGGGCGTTCGGTGCAGAACTCTTTATGTGAATCGGCCCGCATCGAATCATCGACCGGATTCTCAATGACCCTGATCTTTTCGGCGAGCCGGCCAAAGTTTGCGGCGATCTCGTCTTTCGTGGCCTGCGAAATGGCTGTAACGTACCGCAATCGTCGAAGCGGCATCTCGATCAACAGCTTTTTCAGCACCCATCGCCGGAGGCCTGTCCTGATGTGCAGAATGCCGGCGTCATGTATTGTTAATACCGTTCTTTCAGGAGGAAGGCGCAGAGCTATGTAGTGACAGTGGCCGGTTACGTGGTAAATATCGGCATTTTTGGTGGGACGATAGAACAACAGATTTTGCAATGTTCCCAGCAACGTGTTCGAATGCATCAATTGCTGAAACGTGACCCGGAATCGCGACAAATCGAATCCGTCACTGATTATCCGAAATACCTTCTCAATACTCGCGAAGAATGGAAAATCAAGGCGCCTTTCGACGAAGGCTATTCGTAATGTCTTCATTTGAAAGGCAATCGTGCTTTGACGATTGTTAAAAGGGCGGCAAGATCAGTCATTTATGAAATGTCGACACCAGGAACGTCCCGAGCCGACATCGATTGGTAAAAAATCGGCCGAGGGCATCGGGAACGCAGGCCAGAACGGCATTCTTTAACCGTCCGCCGGGCAACGGAATGAGTTCGGTCTTGCTGCCGAGGATGAGTACATCCTCGACAGTAAAGAATTCAGACACCAATTTTTCCCATTCGGCGATAGAGTAAAAGCGTGCTATTGCTCCGTCGATCTCGGCTTGCCTTACTTCATGCAGCGAGCGTGTCTTAAACAAATGACGCTTCATGACACCGCCGAAAAAGCCTGAGTAGATGTAATAATTCCACCAGTTCCGATGGTACACCATCGTCGTCGCGCGTCCTCCGGGCCGAAGTACGCGGTGGATCTCCTGCAATATCCGCCGCGTGTCCGCCGAATGGTGGATAACACCCCAACTCCACACAAAATCGAACGAATCGTCTGCAAACTCAAGATTTTCGGCGTCCATTCGAACTATCCGCACGTTCGGCGCGTCAAGACCAAAAAGCTGCATCCGTTCGGTCGTACCCTTTATCGCATAAGAAGTAAGGTCGATGCCGGCAAACGAACGCGACCGCGGCGCGATCAGTTGCGCGTGGCTTCCCATCCCGACACCGATCTCGAGGACGTCTTTGTCAGCAAGCGATTCAAGATCAATAATATTATCAAACGGAATCGTCTTATACGGCCAAAGCGATGCCATATCGCGGAAGAAACGCTGGTCGATCTCGCGGTAAAAATCAGCCGTGAATTCGCGGATTTCGACGGCCTCGGTAAAGTCATACCGCATCGGATGGTTTTCCCACCACGAGCGGTTCGCTTCCTGCCATTCCTTTGCCTGATCCGCAGACCGCGGCAAAGCGATCGGGTCGTCAAACCCATTCGGAACTGTTTGCTTTATCTTCGAAATTGACATCTGGTACCCATAACCCACGCTTAGATGATCCATCATCAAGCCTACCGAAGAGCCGGTCTTGGTTAAGATTAGTTTGCAACCAATGGCTGGTCAAGCCAGTTTCGCGCAACGCCGCAAGGAAACGCTAAGAAGAAAATTTGCGTCAGGCGCGACCCACCCATTGCACTATCCGCGAATTTGGAGTGGCCGTTTGAATTTGCCAATCTAATTCTACAAAGCTAACCTAAATCCTTATGTCCAGCAAACCTACGCCGAATGCGAGTTACAGCCTCACGCTTCGGCTTCGAATTCACAATGAACCCGGCAAACTCGGCGCGATCACGACCGCGATAGGAAGAGCGGGCGGCGATATCGAAGGCATCGACATTGTCAGCGTCGGCAAGGACTTTTTGGTCCGCGACATTACCGTCAACGCCGCGTCGGAAAAACACGATGAAGAGATACTTGCCGCAATAGCCGACATCGACGGCGTCGAGGTAGTTAACGTTTCGGACCGGACGTTTCTGATGCATCTCGGCGGCAAGATCGAGATAACGTCAAAGATGCCGCTCAAAACCCGCAGCGATCTTTCAATGGCCTACACACCAGGCGTTGCCCGCGTGTGCGAGGCGATAGCAAAAGACCCGGAAAAGGCCTATAACCTGACCATAAAAAAGAATACGGTCGCCGTTATCTCTGACGGCACGGCCGTACTCGGCCTTGGCGATATCGGCCCGGCCGCGGCGATGCCGGTGATGGAAGGCAAGGCGCAGCTTTTCAAGGAATTCGGCGGCGTCGATGCCTTCCCTATTTGCCTGAATACCAAAGACCCGCATGAGATAGTGCAGACGATAAAAAATATCTCGGTCGCATTCGGCGGCATAAATCTCGAAGATATCTCGGCCCCGCGTTGTTTTGAGATCGAGGAACGGCTCAAGGAAGAACTCGACATTCCCGTTTTCCACGATGACCAGCACGGAACGGCCGTCGTCGTACTGGCGGCATTGATCAACGCGCTGAAGATCGTCGGCAAACGGATGGAGGACATCAAGCTTGTGGTCAACGGCGTCGGTGCCGCCGGCGTGGCGTGCAGCAAGATAGTGATGGCCGCCGGTGTAAAGAACATAATCGGCTGCGACCAGACCGGAGCCATCTATGAAGGACGTACCGCGAACATGAACTGGGTAAAGGACTGGTACGGCCGCCACACCAACCCCGAAAAGGAAAAAGGCTCGGTCCACGATGTGATCGCGGGTGCCGATGTATTTTTTGGCCTCTCGGCCCCCGGCGTAATTACCGAGGCCGATCTGAAGAATATGGCAAAGGACCCGATCATTTTCGCAATGGCGAACCCGATACCGGAAATAATGCCCGAAGATACGACCGGGCTGGTCGCGGTGATGGCGACCGGAAGGTCCGATTATCCGAATCAGATAAACAACGTCCTCTGCTTTCCCGGTATTTTTCGAGGTGCCTTGAATTGCCGTGCTTCACGGATAAACGAACCGATGAAACTGGCCGCGGCCGAGGCAATTGCCGCGATAATCGGCGAGGACGAACTGCACCCGGACTACATTATCCCTTCGGTCTTTGACCGCCGCGTCGGTGAGGCCGTAGCCGCGCGTGTCGAAGACGCGGCGTATGAATCCGGCGTCGCCCGCCGCGAACGCGCAAACGCCGACAGCGAATTTTAGCGCGTGATAACTGATAGTTTGCAAGTAGTTTCGTTTCGTCGTCTTTGGGAACTTTGTGTCTGCCCTTTGCGGCCTTTGTGTTAATGGTTCTTTTTTAACACAAAGAATACAAAGTTGAAGACACAAAGGACGCAAAGGTACTCGCTGCCCTAAACTTTTCGCCAAGCCGGCCGATAAGTACATCAGCTGCTCGGGGCACGCGATTTCCGGCCCACATACGGCCGGACCGCGATCTGCACTCCATTGCTTTCAAAACTTAATTAACCTCACCCCTCGTGCCCTTTTCCCTCTGGGTTTATTGAAAGTAGAAAATCTCCCAAGCAGCTTCTTTTTTCGTGGTCTTCGCTTTTTGTTTCGTGCATTTCGTGGTCAGTCCCGGCTTCGCCAACCACGAAACGCACGAAACAAGAAACGAATTATATCTGCATCGGAAACGAAAATCTGGTACTCTGCACATTGAGGACGATCTATCCCGATCGCGCGCCAAAATGTGATAAGAGCAAAATTACAAGAACTGTCGGCTGAAGAGGTAGCGAACACCGTCACGCACGGCTTTGGGCTTGCCTTGAGCATTGCCGGATTTCTTGCGCTGCTGATCGTTGCCGGGCTTGGCGGAAACCCGCTCGTCATCGCCGGTGCCGCTATCTATGGTTCGTCGCTTGTCACGCTTTACGCGGCATCGACCATCTATCACAGCTCTACATCACCGCTGAAGAAAAAACTTCAAGTACTGGACCACTGCTGCATTTATTTGCTTATCGCGGGCAGCTACACACCGTTTGCGATAGTTCTTGCTGACAGATGGATCGGCCCCGGCCTGCTTGCGGCAGTTTGGTCGCTGGCGGTCGCGGGGATTATCGCAAAGATATTTATCGGAGCACGGTTTCAATTTATCAGCGTCATCGCTTATCTTGCGATGGGCTGGCTCGGCGTTTTCGCGATCGAACCGCTTCTGCAAACGATAGGCTACGTGCCGATAACACTGATTGTTGCCGGCGGTATCGCCTACTCTTTAGGCGTGATCTTCTTTGCCTGGACACGCCTCCGTCACCACCACGCGGTCTTTCATGTTTTTGTTCTTGCGGGCAGCATTTGCCATTATGCCGCGATCGTCCTCTACGTCGTACCGCGCGGAACGGCCTAGTGCAGAATCCCGTGTGTAGGCAAAATTAGAATGCAGAGGCCCGCACGTCAGTAAGGGCTTAATACTGGCGTTGGGGGTACATTCAAATGCGGAAGCCTGCGCGTGAGCATGGGCTTAATACCGGCGTTGGATGTTAAGCCCTTACTGGCGTGCGGGCTTCAGCAAGTTCAACTAACCGACGAATTTATATCCGAGGCCGTGGACGGTTTGTATAAAAACGGGATGTCGCGGGTTTTCTTCGAGTTTTTGACGAAGCCAGGCGATATGTACATCGACCGTTCGCGTTGAGGGCATTGCGTCGTAGCCCCAGACGGCATCGAGCAGATGATCGCGCGAATGAACATGGCCGCGGTTTTCGATCAGAAACTGAAGAAGCTTGAACTCCATTGCCGAAAGATCGATTGGCAGCTCATTTCTGGCCACCTCGGCACGTTTGAAATCCACGGTCACCATGCCAAAACGAAAACCGTCCACCGCGTTCCCATTTCTGCTTGCATGGTGCGCGGGAACGCGTCGAAGCAGTGCCTCGACCCTGGCAAGCAGTTCGATCATCTCGAACGGCTTTGTCAGATAATCGTCCGCCCCAAGCTTTAGCCCAAGCACTTTGTCGATCGTTTCGCCCTTTGCCGTAAGCATGAGGATAGGCACCCGAATCTCTTTCTGCCGGAGATCGCGGCAAATATCGTAGCCGTTCTTTTTCGGCAGCATAACGTCGAGAATGATAAGGTCGAACGATCCGCCTTGTGCCGTCTCAAAACCTTCCTTTCCATCTCTGGCCGCAACGACATCGAAGCCCTCGCTGGCCAACCGGTCCGTCAGCGTGATCACAAGCCCTTCTTCATCTTCTACGAGGAGTATTTTCACGATCACATTTTCCGCATGCAGGTTACGCCGATGGGCCCGGCATGGGCAGTTCAATGGTGAACTTGCTTCCCTTTCCGATCCGGCTCTGCGCCACGACCTTGCCGCCGTGAGCCTCGGTAATTTCTTTGACCAGCGCGAGTCCGAGGCCGTTTCCATGGATCTGCGCATCAACCACGCCGCGGGCCCGGTAAAATGGCTCAAATATATGTTTCATGTCGTCGGCCGTTATGCCGATGCCGCGGTCCTCGACCGAAATCTTGACGGATCCGCCGCCGTTCTCCGCCGCGATCCTCAACCAGTTTGAGCCGTTGCCGTACTTTACCGAATTGCTGATCAGATTCTGGAGTGCGGCCGATATCGCTTCGGTGTCCAAATTCAATTTCGGCAGGCCGTCGGCGACAACGGTCTCGACCTGAATACCTTTCTCTTCCAGGATCGGCGCACATGCTCCGACCGCCGCAGTTACGACCGCGTTCACATCCGAAGGTGCAAAATTGTATTTTCTTTTTCCCGAACGTGCACCCGCAAACTGCAGTATCTGCTCGACCATAACCGATAATTTGCGGCCTTCACCCTTGATCAGAGAGCCATACCTGGCAACCTGTTCGCTATCGTTTGCGATGCCGTCCGCCAGATTCTCGCTGGCGGAATAAATGACCGCCAACGGCGTTCTGAACTCATGCGAAACGGATGAGACAAAATCGATCTGACGTTGGGCGAACCGCTTTGACCTCATTACGGAAAGCACGATGGCAACGATGGCCCCGACAAGCAGCAGATAAATGCCCGAGCCGATCACAAAGTACTTACGAAACTCGTTTGCGGAAAATGCGTCGATCGAACCCGCGATATGCTGAACACCAAGCGTCCACGGGCCGTCGGATTCCAACTTCATTCCGACTACGGATGTGCGCGACTTTGGCTCTCCGATCGCAACGTCAACTTTCCTCGGCTGCGATGTGACAGTGAATGTTTGGTTCTTTTCACCCTCCGGGCCTGTCTCGCTCCGGGTAAATGTCTGGCTTTCAATTCGCTGGTTGATGACAAAATCCCGCTCTTGGCCGGCCTGCTTTGGTGAACGCAAAGTGCCCTGGCGAAGGAACATCATCTTGTCCGGCGTCAGGTCAAACATTGGGGCCGTCGCGTCCGGATCACCATTGACGGCCGAGTTTGCAAACACGCTTTCGCCCTTGCCGCCGGCAACCCAAACCCGAAAATCGCCCTCGGGAAAATGCTTTCTGACAAGGTCAGGCAAGATCCGCCCGGTAACAACATCTTTATCGAGCAGGATCACGAGAAAGCCTATATTTGCAGGCAGGTCGAACTTCACCGGTTCAGCCGCTGAACGCCGGATCAGGATATTCTCTACCGCCCGCTCGGGTTTGTGGACCGGCAAAACAAGCGCGAACTCGTCCTCGTAAAATGTTCTGACGTTAGCTGGGTCTTTTAGTTTCGATTCAAGCGAAATTATGTTCGACGGAATTTCGGCGACGGTGAACGCTCCGATCGCGGCGTCATATCTTAACGGCCGGGCCGAATCTTTTCCGAAAAAAACAAAGCCGCGGATAAGGTCGGGGTATTGCGTGTTCCCTTTCCAATAGGCGTATCGTTCGTTGAACTCGGCCCAATCAGACCGGGCCCAACTTGCGGGGTCGGTTTGAAAATTGAATAACGCCGCTTGGACCTCGCGATTCAGATCATCGGCAAAATTTCTGGCGTCCGCATCGGCCCGGCGGTGCATCCGCTCACGCTCGGCTTCGCCCGCCTGCCGCAGCCAGTTATACTGCAGGCCGAGAAATAGCGTCAATAGAAGGATCACGCCGCCGACCGCAAATGTTGTTACCCATGAGCCTCGCATAACTAAAAACGGACGCCGGACAATGCTGTCCCGCCGCTCCGTTCCCATTTTCCATTTTCAATTATCTGCTGTCCATTGTTTTTGCGACATTTTACATTCTTAACAAATTCTTTGCGTTGTCTTAACCAATCCGCCTTTTAGCGATGGAATAATGCAAATGGTCAGGCGAAAGGCGATAGTTTCTAAATTCTTGATCTTGCGGGCCCACGACCGCATTTTCGCCCAGGCAAAAGTTACGTTTTTATTGGAGGCTAATGATGAAAAGATTTGTAATTTCGATACTCTCGGTCGCGGTTTTCTTTGTAGGCCTGGGTTCGCTTGTCGAACACGCAGGCGCAAAATTCAAGTCAGATGAAAAGGCATTGGAGATAGTTCGCAAGGCACGCACCGCCATCGGCGGCGACGCGGCAATAGCCGAGGTCCGCGGGCTTGTGATAAGCGGCCGCTCGACGCATCAATTTAAGGTGGATGGCTCCGAACAAACCGAGCAAGGCGAGACCGAGATAGCGATGCAGTTCCCCGATAAGCTTATGAAATCGGTCAAGATCGGAAAAGACGACGGAACAGGTGCGAGCGCCGTCTTGCAGCAGAACGACATTATGATCGTGACGAAAGACGGCACAGCAAACGTCATGGACATTCCGGCGGGCGAGCGTGAATTTGCGATCGTCGAAGGCAAGAACGTAGTTCTTAGAGAAAAGGTCGTTGAGGGCGAGGCACCTGCCGCCAATGGAGAAAAGAGGATCTTGATCCGAAAGGCGGGCAACAGCGCGGCGGATGAGGTCCGCCTGGTTGAAGGCGCAAGGACCTTGCAGAGGGAAAAAGACGTTGTCATCGGACGCTCTCGTGCATTGGCGGCGAAACAGAATGAGTTGCTCCGGCTTTCGCTGGCACTGCTTGTCACCGCGCCTGAAGGCATTGAAGTAAATTACACCTTCGCCGGTGAAAGCGACATTGACGGCACGCCGGTCAATATCGTCAATGCCGAATTTGGCGGCGCAAACTACAAGCTGTTCTTCAGCAAGTCAAGCGGCCTTCCGGTCGCAATGAGCTATGCCGGATTCCCGATGCCCGCGGTCGTCAAGTTTGTAAAGGGTGAACCTATTCCGGGCGAAGCACCACGGGCAATGACGTTTACAAAGAAAATTGACGCCGAAGCAAGTGTTGAACACCTGGTAAAATTCTCTGATTATCGCATCAACGGCAGCGTCCAGTTTCCGTACCGCTGGACCACAAGCGTCGGCGGCGTGACAAAAGAAACTTTTGACGTCACCGCTTATGACATCAACCCGGCAAATCTTGCCGAGCGGTTCAAGGGTCAAAAGACATTTGTCCGAATGAAATCACCCGACGGACAATAGTCGCCTTTTGATCGTAAAAACTATTTGCGGCGTTTCGGAAAATTCCGGACGCCGCATTTTTATTTGGATCGCATTTTGTTTGATCTATATTCTTCTTCGTGCCCTTTGCGTCTTTCCCTTTGTGCCCTTTGTGTTTAAAACCTCTGATTGATCAAACGATCGTCACGAAATGCATAAAGAAAACGTGCAGTACTCAAACCACTACTGCCCGCTCACGTTTCAACTTCTCAGCGAGCTTTGGCACAAGTGTTTTGGCGGCGTCGATCGCTCCTTTGATATGACGCTGGTGTGTAAAATGTCCTGCGACGTAGATGCCCGGAACATTTGTCTCAAATGTTTCGGGATCATAGACAGGCACCTCGCCCGCCTTGCCGCTTTCGGTCTCTACGCCGAGCGCTTTAAGCATCGACAGGTCGGCGTCTGATCCGATCAGAACAAAAACTACATCATTTTCGATAACAACGCGTTCGCCGTTCTCGCTTTCCAACTCGACCTCTTTCTCGCGGATCTCGATCACTTTTCCAAGAAAAAAAAGCTTGAGGCAATGCTGGTTCAGCTCTTCTTCAAGCGGCTGCTTTACCCAATATTTTATACAGCCCTGTTTTGGGTCGTTGTTCTCCCAATCGCCGCGAAAGATCGCAAGTGTCGTCTCGGCGCCTTCCTGTGCGAGAAACAACCCCGCCTCGCCAGCGGAATTTCCCCCGCCGACGATAAGCGCTTTTTTCTTGACCCACGGGTATGTCTCGCGAAAATGATCAAAGACCTTCGGCAGACCTTCGCCCGGCACATTCAATTTTCGCGGATGGTCCATCGCACCGATGGCAAAGAGAATGTTTGCGGCACGGTATTCGGCCTTGTCGGTCATGACGGTGAAGAGAACATCAGAACTCCCCTCCTTACCAAGGAGGGGTGGCCGAAGGCCGGGGTGGTTCTCTGTCTGATGCAGGGTCAACTCAGAGTGATGCTGAGGACCCGAGTGGCCAGCGAGAACCACCCCGGCCCCCGAAGCGGGTGCCACCCCTCCTTTGAAAGGAGGGGAGCTTTTTGTCACCGCGGTCACTGTTTCCTCGGTCCGCACGTTCAATTCGTTATCCAGCACAAATCGAACATAATAAGAAAGCAATTCTTCGCGTGTCGGCTTTTCTCTCGCGGGTTTGAGCTCGCCATCAAAAAACTCAAGCTCATTCGTCGTCGAAAAAACCGTCAGCCCGACCGGATAGTTATAGATCGTGTTGCCGATCAACCCTTTCTCGATCACAACGTAATCGAGCCCGGCCTTCTTCGCCTCATATGCCGCCGCGATGCCCGCAGGCCCGGCTCCGATGATTATGAGATCCAACATAAAAATCTAGCTGATAGCTGATAGCTGTCAGCTATTAGCTAGCCGTTTTGTTGTCTTCGAGGGCTTTTAATACCTCGGTGAACTTCTCGATCTGCACCTTTGTATTCTCAAGTTCCCGCTTTGATTCAAGATAGTTCTGCCACTCGTTCGTCGCCGTCAATGCTTTTGTCACGTCCTCATCGAGCGCATGCGCCATTAGAACAAGCAGATCGCTCAACGCCGCGTGCCCGGCCAGAAGCGATTGGATTATCGTGTAAGCGAGCTTAGCGTTCGGGAGGTCAATGTCCAGGTCTTCCATACTTATTTGCCTCTGCTCATTTTCAGACGGTTTCTATCAAAAATGCAAAAGGCCCGCCGTTTGAGCGAACCTCGATCTATCTCAATGGCCGGGGCCGGCTAAAAAATATCAGAAAGATCAAGTTTGAAGCCCGGAAGTACCTTTTCGCCCGAAACGCGGACCGGGTTTTCCAATATCTCGATCTGTCCATCGCCGCGATAGATATGGACCTTTTTTTCAAGCGGGTCAATGAGCCAACCTAGCCGAACGCCATTTTCAATATATTCCTTCATCTTCTTCTTCAAGATCGGCAAGCGGTCCGACTTTGATCGAAGCTCAACAACAAAATCCGGTGCGATCCTTGCAAACCTTTCCGACCTTTCTTTCTCGGACAGGGCAAAGTAACGGTCTTTCAATATCCACGCCGCATCCGGCATACGTTTGGCACCGTTTGGCAAGGTGAATTTTGCTGATGATTCAAAGCAAACACCGGTTCTATCTTTTATTGCCCAATTGCCAAGTTGTAGATTCACGTCCCAGTTCTTCCGACTGGTTTCTGGAAATGGAGGGGGATTGATCTCAAAATCGCCGTCCGCGTTCGTTTCAATGCGCAGATCTTCATTGGCCGCGTCGATTGCAAGAAGTTCCTGGTCGGTGAACTTTCGTCCGAGAGTTTTTACGACGTAGAAGAACGGCTCAGGAAATTCGAGCGTAAAATCATCCTGCGGCATCCTAAAGATCTGCTTTCCCAAGGCTGTATCGGCGACCGATGGCATAGTTGATATTTTACCTCACTTTGTCAATTAAAGGGCAACTTCGTTACTTCGACTTCGAGATCGCCGTTCATCAATTTTGTGCCTTCCTGAAGATGATCGTAGCGTACATAGGCGAGGGCGATGTGCCGTTTTCGTTCAGGCGAATAAGCGATCGATGTGATCCGGCCGGCGTTTTTGCCGTCGGGCGTCGCGAGTTCTAGTCCACTCGGGGGCACACTCCCTACCGGTCGTGTCTCTGCCTGTGCGGCGAAGATTAGGCCGGTTAGCTGCTTTGCGACGTGGCCGCGAAAGTGGATGCGGGCGATGATCTCCTGGCCGATGTAACAGCCTTTGTTATAGGAGATCAGTCCGTCAAGGCCGAGTTCGGGGACGATGGTGTTTTCGTCCATATCAACGCCGAATTTTGGTATGCCTGATTCGATCCGAATGGTTTCGTAAAGCTCTTCTGAAAGTTCGAGCGATCCGTTTTTAAGAAGCTGATCTCGAAAGTCGGCGGCCATTGGTACCGAGATAAAATGGGCAGTGGAGCGGCCTGTGGAGAACAAGAACCCACCCGCTGACACAGGTGGTTCTGACTGGGCGCGTGGCAGGAACCCACCCGCTAACGCAGGTGGTTCTGACTGGTCAGCGCATATCGCAAAATACCGATATTGCTCTGACAGGTCTTCAACAAAAAAATCTCCGGCATACGTGAAACGAAAAAGATTTTGAAAGAGCTTTTCGCGCGTCGCTTCTTCGGTTTCGATAAGAAATCGCTCGCCTTGCCGGAGCACGCGGACAAGCGCCAGCAAGCGGCCCTGAGCATTCGGAAACGCCGCAAGCATCTCGTCGCCGTCTCCAAGTGTCTTTACGTCGTTTGTTATCAGCCCGTCCAAAAATTGGACCGATTCCTTCCCCCAAACCGCAAAAAGGCCGCGGGGCAATTCAGTAAAACCTGAGCCGCCGGAGCGAATGCAATTGTAAACATCAGTGTTCATTCAATCTAGATTCTATGAAATTGAGGTCGCGCTTGCCATCGAAGCGGTGCCGAAATGACAATTGAGGTTTACTCGAATAAACTAAATGTGTGGCAAAGCGAACGAAATTGTTCGAAAGGATCAAGAACAATCCGAACGATGTCACTTTTGCACAGATTGAGACTTTGTTGTTGCGGGAAGGTTTCATAGTTGAAAGAACTACCGGAAGCCATCATGTTTTCGTTCGCGAGAATATTTCATTCGTCATTCCAAGGCACGGAAAACGGGTCAAATCGGTTTACGCTAAACGTGTGATCGAAATGCTTGAAGAAGAATTCGAAAAATGAAACGCTTAAAATATCCTTTTGTTATCTATCCTGTAAAGGAAGGCGGTTACGTGGCCGAAGTTCCAGCATTAAAGGGCTGCCTCGCCCAGGGCGACACACTGCACGAAACGCTCGACGAACTTGCTGTCGTGGCGGAACTTTGGATCAAATCGGCGAAGGATCGCGGCAAGCAGTTACCGAACGTTCAGAAAGAGATAGTCAGAGTAAAGGAAAAACTTGCTGCCTAACCGAATTATTTTATGAGCCAACTCACCGAAGAAATTGTATTGAACTCACTGAAGCAGATCATCGACCCCGATCTTCGAAAAGACATCGTAACATTGGGGTTTGTTCGCGATCTTAAGATCGACGGCGGCGATGTTTCGTTCCGCATCGTTTTGACGACGCCGGCGTGCCCGGTAAAGGAAGAGATGGAGGCCGATGCGGACCGCATCGTAAGCGGCCTCGAAGGCGTGACGAACGTTAAGGTCACAATGGACGCCGAGGTGCCGCAGGGACGCGGTGTTGCAAACAATGTCGCGATCCAGGGCGTGAAGAACATCATTGCCGTTTCATCGGGCAAAGGAGGCGTCGGGAAATCGACCGTGGCGGTGAACCTTGCCGTCGCACTCGCCCAAAACGGTGCAAAGGTCGGGCTGATGGACGCTGACGTTTACGGGCCCAACGTGCCGCTGATGCTCGGCACGGGCTTTGATCAACCGCCGGTATTTAACGGCCAGCTTATCCCGCTGCAGGCACACGGTGTCAGGATGATCTCGATGGCAGTGCTTGTGCCGCGCGACAAACCAATGGTGCTTCGCGGCCCAATGCTGCACGGAGTTGTGCGGCAGTTTTTGACCGATGTAAATTGGGGCGAGCTTGACTATCTTATAGTCGATATGCCGCCCGGAACCGGCGATGTCCAGCTTTCGCTTGCACAGCTTGTGCCCGTGCAAGGGGCCGTCATCGTCACAACTCCGCAGGAAGTTTCGCTGTCTGACGTTCGCCGTTCGGTCAAGATGTTTGAGCAGGTCCACGTGCCCGTTCTTGGCGTGGTAGAGAATATGTCGTACTTTATCGCACCGGACACAGGCAACCGCTATGACATTTTTGGCAAAGGCGGCGGCCAGAAACTGGCCGATGAATACGGCCTGAACCTGCTCGGCGAAGTGCCGCTCGGGATGGAGGTCCGCGAAGGCGGCGACACCGGCGTGCCCGCCGTTGTAGGATCGCCCGATTCACCCCAAGCCGCCGCCTTCCGTAAGATCGCCGAAGAAGTGGCTCGACAAGTTTCGATCGAAGCGATGAAACCGGAATTGACCATAGTGTCGCGGGCGTGAGTCTGACGAATTTTCCGGTGACCGTGCTGGCATGTGCTAAAACGCGTATTCAAACTCTACACAACCTATCAGCAAGCCAAGGCAGATGCCGCGGAGGAATCCGCAAGCGTAGTTGAAAAGGATGAACGCCCGTTGCTCGGTTTGTTATTTATAGGATTTACTATCTTCCAATGGGTAGGAGCCATCACTACATCCGCGGGTCCCGTCGAGATCTATCTCGCAATGGGCCTCACGGCGATAACCGTAGTTTTTGTGACATCGTATTTTTCGTTTTTCCTTGGTTCAAAGATCGTGTTCAAGCCAACAGCCGAGGAACGCGACGACGATACCAGTGTCCTTGCCATCTTCTCCGCTTGCGAACGCCGGGAGAGACGCAGTTTTATATCATTGATACTCGCTTTCTTTCATACATTGATATTTTGCGCCTATGTGATAAGCAAAGATCAAAAGCTGCTCGATTCACTGTTTTCGGACAATTGATGCGATAGAGAACACGATGTGATTGTATTTTTTCGTGAATTTAAGTAATATTTACATTAACGTAAAGATTCGCCGGGGCGGGTCTTAATTTTTGATCAGGAGCAATTATCAATATGTCAGCAGTTGCAGCACCTTCGATCGAGATGGTGGTCACGGAAAGTGC
>JADYZI010000002.1 GCA_020853255.1 Acidobacteriota bacterium | reverse complement strand
CACTTTTCGTTCATAACACATCTCTCCCGATCTTTCCGTAAAACCTCATGAATTCAGCCCGTGCCCTAGCTACAAAAGTTCCAATGCTGGCTTCATTCAAGGAAAGGCTTTCGGCGATCTCGCGGTATGACAGGCCTTGCTGTTTCAAGACCAGGCAGCTTCGCAAAGGTTCTTTGACCTTGTTCAGGGCCCGGGTTATCTCGCCTATCTCGGCCTGCTGTTCATATTCGCTTTCGACCGAATAAACGCTCGATCCAACTGATTCTTTGACGTAATTTTCGTCCCGAGTGTTCGCCCTGATATTGCCGCGAACGGTGTTCTTTGCCACGTTCAAGGCTACGCGGATCAGCCACGGCCGGAGCATTTCGTCCGTCTTGATCGAATCCATGTGCTTATACAGCCGAATGAACACCTCCTGCGTCACGTCCTCCGCCAATCCGCAGTCATGCACCACCGACCGGGCGGCACGGAAGACAGTCCTGTGATGGGCCTGAAAGGCCGCATCAAACTCGATTGTCTTTGTAGCCGCAGCGGCCGCTGTATGTTCGGACATTATGTCCACAAAGATTTCTGTCGAATCGCCCATTTTCAGCATCGCGTCAATGCCTTCGATACAAATACACCACCGAAAGGCATTTTATGACAGATCGCAGCTTTTTGCAGTAAAGATAGCCGATCTCGGCGAGGAAAGTTGCCGATTGTTAGCCGGAAAGCTAAATTCCGCAATGCAACCTGTTCGTGTGGTTCGGTAACTATCGACTGGCACAGAATTGCGTTCCTATTGTGAAAAACGTCCTTCAACTTTCCATGGCTTTTGCGATGTTTGCGCTGAGCGCGTTCGCTGCCCTTAGCGTTTTGCGGCCCTTTTCGATTTCATCAGCACTAATGGGATCAAAGGCGTCCATAGCTCAAAATGCAACTCCTGTCGTATTAGCGGATTTATCCGATGAGGATAAATACGAGATCGTCATGCAAGTCCTGCAGAGAATCGATCCGGAGAAGGACCACGTTATGGAGAGGTCAGAGACGTACCGCAAGAACAAAAGTGAGACGCGGCGTTGGCTAGGCGGCGATCTTGTCTATCTCAGTACGAAAAGCCTTCCACAGATCGCTGTTGAGCGGCTGCCGAATAAAAAATTCAGATATAAATTGATACTTCGAGCGTTGGGTCCGACGTTCAACGAACGCAACTATTCCTACCTCGAATTCAGCGGCTGGAGCGGGTTCGGCGACTCGGCGGTTTTCACTTAGATTGCCTATTTTCGCGGAGGAAATATTGGTGGATGCACGGAAAGATACTCAAGACATGGTCGCTTGTGGAAGCGTGGAAAACCGGATTGTTTTGCTATAGCGAGGTGACTAACAGTTTTTGTTTGCCCCGTGGGACCTATTGCTTTAGATTTTAAACCCGCCTTTCGTCAACATTGCTTCGAAGCCGGTTTTATCGATGGCTTTTAGATAAGCGTCACGTGGTTCAACTATGTCTTTTTGGACGAGGTCGAAGAGGGCGTCGTTCAGCATTACCATGCCGTGGGACCGGCCGGTCTGCATGGCGGAGGCGATCTGGAATGTTTTCCCTTCGCGGATCAGGTTAGAGATGGCGGGTGTGACGATAAGTACTTCCAGTGCCGCAACGCGGCCGCCGCCTTTTCTTGGCAATAGCGTTTGGGCGACGACGCCTTTGAGCGATTCGCTTAGCATCACGCGGACCTGCTGCTGGCGGTCGGCGGGGAATTGGTCAATTATGCGGTCAACGGTCGAGACAGCTGTTGTTGTGTGGAGCGTGCCGAAAACGAGGTGGCCGGTTTCGGCGGTTTCGATGGCTATCGATATCGTTTCCAGATCGCGCATTTCGCCGACAAGGACGATGTCCGGGTCTTCGCGAAGGGCGGCCCGCAAGGCGTCTTTGAAGGACATCGTGTGGTTATGTACCTCACGCTGGTTGACGAGGCACTTGATGTTCTCGTGGACGAACTCGACCGGGTCCTCGATAGTGATGATGTGATCTTCGCGCGTCATATTGATGTTATTCACCATCGCGCAAAGTGTTGTCGATTTGCCGGAACCGGTCGGCCCGGTGACGACGACGAGGCCTTTTGAAAGCTCCGTCAGCCCCATAATTGCCTTTGACAAGCCGAGTTGTTCGGCGGTCGTCATTTTGCTTGGAATAATGCGGAAGACCGCGCCCATTCCTTTGCGGTCCATAAAAATGTTCGAGCGAAAACGCGCCAGGCCAGGTATTTCGTAGGCGAAATCGCTGTCATGACGCTCGGCAAATTCGTCCTTGTTCCGCTGCGGCATTATCGAATGCAGCAGATCTTTCATCAGATCTTCATTCAGCTGCCCTTCTGCACATTCGAGTTTTTGCATGCGGCCGTCCTTGCGGATCATTGGCGGCATTCCGACCGAGAGGTGCAGGTCGGACGCGCCGGCTTCGGCCATCGCGTGGAAAAGGTCTTCCATGCGGGAGCACATCTCGTTGTTCGAACCCGTTCGGTCTGCCCCGCGGCGGTCGCGGACGGAGTTGCGGATCACTTCTTCCGCCGGGAGTGGTGTCACCTGTTCCACAGGCGGTATGTATTCCTTTGCCCGTTCGAGGTTTTCAGATGTGAAAGGAATGCCCGCCCCGTTCTCTGACTGGGCGGCAAAATCGTCGAATGAGGCAGCGCCGTTCGAATTTTCAAACAGGGACCTGTCGGGAGCCTCATCTATTGTTCCGTAGGACAGGCTGCTCGCCTCTCTGTCCGGCTCAGTTGCCTGAGCAACTATATCTGGGCCTGATGACGAGTTGATAGCCGGTCGTGCCGGCGAACCGGTCGGTTTGATCGTTACGTTGAATCCGGCCGAAGTCTTTTGAACAACAAAATCAAACTCGCCAACGGTGCTGGGGTGAACGAACTGGACCGAAGGCTGATTCGGCAATTCCTGCTTGACCTCGAACGGGATGAGCGGAAACACCATCATGCTTATCTGCGAACCCTGCAGCGGCACTTTGTCCAGTTCCGTGTTTCCGGAGGGAGAAACGACGTACGGCTTGGCATTGGGTTCGAGGCGCAGCTCAGAGCCAGACGTAGAGATAAGTTGTTCTAAATATTGAT
>JADYZI010000001.1 GCA_020853255.1 Acidobacteriota bacterium | reverse complement strand
TGCTATTGAAGTTTTCCTGATTGCGGCGACGATCATTATAAAATGCGTGCGTTCAAAAGGAGAGACCCCGATATCCTCAACAACTCTGAGGATATTCCGTACAACCTAACTATTTTCCTGATATTGTGCAAGCCTGTCAAGCTCCTAAGTATGCACAGATTTATCAAGTTCGATGCCCTGACCTTGACAAAGTTTGCCCTTACGCTAGAATAAAATCTCACTTAAAGGCGGGTTTAGCCCTACCTTCGGGTGCAAATTTTAACGGAGACGTGGCTGAGCGGCTGAAAGCGGCGGTTTGCTAAATCGTTAAGGGTCAAAAGCCCTTCACAGGTTCGAATCCTGTCGTCTCCGCCATCGCAACCCAGTCGTGTCGGGTTTCGAACAGGATTAATTGAAGCTATCGAGAATATTCGGTAGCTTTTGCTTTTTCGGGCACCAAGCCTGCCCGATCATTTCAGGTGCTTATGAAGATACGAGATGATCTTATATCCATCCAGATAGACCCACGGCTTTTCGCCTAAGGTGTAGTGTCCGCACGGGATAGCGGCTTTGGAGTGCGGGATCCTGCGGCGGCGAAGCTCACGCATTACGTCGCGTGACAGTTCGATCGGAAAGCTGAGGTCGTAAAGCGTGTAGATATAACGCTGCGGCCGCGGCGGGAGAGCGGCGAGGCGTTCCATATAGGCCATTGGCGAAACGGGCATCCAGTATTCGCGGAGTTCATCAAGATCGAGATTGTCGCCAAAGCCTTCACGGACATGATAGGTCGAAAGCCCGTGCCAAACGACGTCCGCCATATAGCCCGAAACGTGGTTGAATACAGCGGCATCGAGCCGCGGATCATGAACCCACGCCATGAACGCCACGCACGAGCCGATGCTTGTCCCGACGATGCCAACCTTTTCATAGCCCTGCTGTTTGAGCCAGGAAATTGCCGCCCGCGTGTCGAGCACCGCTTGACGGATCGATTGCAGCGAGCGGCCGATATTTGGCGAAACGAGATGATCGGCCCTTTCAAGTTCCGGCGGCATTCGTTCTTCGTGATATGGGAGCGTCAATCGAAGGGCAGATAAACCCACCTTGTTCAAGAACTTAGCCAGATCGAAATATGTGCCGGCCTTCGCACTCCAATGCGGAAGAATGATCACGGCCCCGGGAACGCGAACTTTAGTTCGACCTCCGTCCGACGCTCCGCTCGCCGCCGGAAAGTAGGTCGCATAAGCGGTATTGTTCTCTTTCGAAACGGTTGCCACACCGCTCGTCCACTTCAGGACCGGAACCTCGATCTGCGTAGGCGGCGTTTTTAGTTCTTCGGCGCTGAGCGAAGCAGTCGAAGGGTAAAGCCGGTTCTCGAGGTGAAAATCGGCAATGTCCGGGGCGGCGAAATACTCGTCGCTGTTAGCGATGGCATTCCGTGAAAATTCCGCAAGTGCCATTCTTGGATCAATGTTTTGATTCCCGGTCTCATGCCCGTTGGCGCTGTTCGCCGCCTGAGGCCGGGGCCCAATTTCCTCGACAATAAACTCCGTTCCCCACTCGAACGGCTGTACGGTGCGATTGTCGTTCAACAACGCAAAATGCCGCTCGCGCTTGTGCATGTAACGTTTTAGCATTTAGGAGGTGTTTTGCCGCGGACGAACGCGGATCAAGAGGGAGCTAAGGAATCGATCGATCTCTTATCCGCATCATCGGCCTAGATCCGCGGCCGAAAAATTCTTTAAGCCGCGGCCGATTCGGCCCTGTTCACTACTCTTTCGTAAAAAGCGATATACTGTGGAATTATTTTCTCGGTGCTATAACGTTCGATCGCAAGCTCGCGGCCGCGAAGGCCAAATGCGCGACGCTTTTCATCATCGCGAAGCAGCCCAAGCGTGTCTTTCGTCATCTTCTCAATGTCGCCGATATCGCTCAGGTATCCGCTTTCGCCATCGTTCACAACCTCAGGAATGCCGCCGATACGCGTTGCAATGACCGGAAGCTCACATGCTTGCGCCTCAAGTGCGGCGAGGCCGAATGATTCAAGCTCAGACGGCAAAAGAAAGATGTCCGAAACGCCCAGATAATCAGATATATTTGCCTGTTTGCCCACGAACAAAACATCATCAAGCACATTCAGCTGTTCGGCCCGATAATACGCGGCCGATCGCTCGGGACCGTCGCCGACCATAACGAGGCGGGCATTTTCACCCTGCTGCTTGATCTTTGCGATGATCTCTACGCAGTCGATCGGACGTTTGACGGCGCGGAAATTTGAAACATGCGTAAGCAGCTTTTCTCCATTTGGCGCAAGTTCCGCGCGGAGCGGCGAATCTTCGAGACGTTTGTAGTGATAGGCACAGATAAAGTTCGGTATAACTTCGATCTCATCAAAATCGAATGTCTCGATCGTGGCCTGTTTTAGAAATTTGGAAACGGCCGTCACCCCGTCAGATTGCTGCAAGGCATATCGCGTTATCGGCAAGTACGACCGGTCGGCGCCGACAAGCGTTATATCCGTGCCGTGGAGAGTAGTTATTACGGGCACATAGCGCTTCTGCTTGATCGATTCACGGGCAAGGATAGCGCTGATGGAATGCGGAATGGCGTAGTGGACGTGAAGCAGATCGAGCTTTTCGCTGCGGGCGACCGTTGCCATTTTTGTTGCTAACGCAAGGTCGTACGGCTGGTGCTCAAACAGCGGGTACGACATCATCTCCACCTCGTGGAAATGTACCCGATCGCCAAGCTGCGTCACACGCGTAGGCAGAAACGATGAGATGAAGTGCACAT